>JANOBL010000407.1:0-3376 GCA_031411635.1 Betaproteobacteria bacterium | reverse complement strand
CTGTGGAACCGACGACATGAATGGCAGCCTTCCGACGGGCCGCTCTGCGCGGCCCGACTGATCTCAGCGCGAGCAGTTCCACCTCAAGGACGCAGAACTCGACCCTCACGCCTTCGGCAATGCTGCCGCCGGTGGCGCCGGAAGTGCTGCCACCCGAGGTGCTGCCGGAGGTGCTGCCGGACGTGCTGCCGGACGTGCTGCCGGACGTGGTTCCAGAAGTCGTGCCCGACGTGCTGCCGGAAGTGGTCCCGGAAGTCGTGCCCGACGTGCTGTCGGACGTGGTCCCGGAGGTTGTGCCCGACGTGGTGCCGGACGTGGTTCCAGAGGTTGTGCCCGACGTGCTGCCGGAGGTGGTTCCAGAAGTTGTGCCTGAGGTGCTGCCCGACGTGCTGCCTGAAGTGCTGCCCGAAGTGCTGCCGGATGTGGCGCCAGAAGTGGTGCCCGATGTGCTGCCAGAGCTTGTTCCGGAAGTCGTACCCGAGGTCGTTCCCGACGTGCTGCCCGAGGTCGAGCCCGATGTGCCACCCGAGCCGTTGCCCGGTGTGCTGGTGTCGGTGATCACCGGCTTGAAGCTCACCGGCACACCGCTGCCCAGGTTGTCTTTGACGACATCCAGGAATTTGGCCGCAAACGTTGCCAGGTAGCCGCTGGAGCCCAGCGTGCCGCCGGTGGCCTGCGCACCGATGGTGGCGGCCGAGTCCAGCAGATCGCTGCCAAGCGGGATCGATTTGGCCAGTGCGGTCAGCAGCGCGCCATAGGCCAGCGCATTGCCGGTGCCCGTCAGCTTCATCTCGCTGGCCGGCCGGCCCACCATGTCCACGCCAAACACCATGGGCTTGGCAAACAGGTCCACATCGTTGCGGGTGAGGCCAAAGTTGGCCAGCAGGAGGTCCACCTTGGCATTCAGTGCAGCGGTGGTCAATGCGGCGGTGGGCGGTGTGAACGTGCTGCCGGTAAAGCTGGTGGACGACACACCCAGCATCACCGACACCGCATGCGTCAGCGGTGTCACGCCCAGCGATGCGGCGGTGCCACCACCGATGTCGGGCACCACCGACAACAGCACCTTGCCCGCCGGAAACGGCTGGGCGGTGCCGGTACGCTCATCAAAGTAAGTGGCGCCGGCCGCACCCTCCACCTTGATCACCAGGGTGCCTTGAAAGTCTCGCAAGGTCAGCCGGGCGGTGCCCAGTGGCACTTGCTGCGTCAGGCCCTGGGTCAACAAGGCGCCGGTCGTGGCGCTGAACAGGCTGACCGAGACACCGGCCGATACGCCGCCCAGCGCCGGTGTCACGTCCACCGTGGTTTCCACCGGCGCCACGATGGGCACCGCTGCGGGCGTGCTGTCGCCGCCGCCGCAGCTTGCCAGCAAGGCCACGGTGGCCAGCGGCACGATGTTTCTCAACAGTCGCAAAATCATTTCACACTCCGAATATCGATACGACCGGGGCTTTTTGCCCTGGTCTCGAAACTGCCGCTGGCACCATCAGGCTGAAACAGCGGCCTGTGCGAATTTGTTTTCCTGATGCAAAGAAGCTAACGCAAAAAAGCATAGGCTTGCAACGGTGTGGATCTGCAGGTCCACCCGAAACGGATTCTTCGGCAGCCCCGGCCCCGGCCATCCGTTGAACAGCGCTTGAAAGCACCGCCATTGCGCGGTGACTGCGGACCAGCCGGTGTGGGACAAACCAAGCATCGTCCGGTGCGGTGCCTGCATGTAACGCGGGCCAACGCTGGCCTGCCTCACTGCCGCCTGCCATGCCATCCTCGAACCCTGCCGCGTTGCCCCGCAGCGCCACCCCCGCCGTGCTGGTGTTGGCCGGTGCGCTGAGCTTGCTGCTGGGCGGCTGGCTGGTATTTGGCTGGCAGATTTTTGGCAGATTGGCCGGTGGCCCTGCGGGCGAGGCTGCAGCGCTGCAAGCCACGGTGTTTTTGATCCTGTGCCTGGGCGGCGGCATGACGGCCTGCGACCTGCTGTGGCTGCGCTCGTACCGCGCTTGCCTGGTGGCGCCGCTTGCCACGCCATGGCCGGCAGCGGCCGGCCGGGTGCTGCGCAAGTGGCTGGGCCTGCATGCCGTGCTGGCCGCCTGCGCGGCGGTGTTCTGGGTTTTGCAGGAGTACCACGCTGCGTTCTACCGCCCGTTTTTCATGGCCTGCCGCAGTGCGCTGCCTTGGTTCTCGCTGCTGGCGCTGCCCTACATCGCGTGGATAGACCGGCGTTTGGCGGCGCCGCAGGATGCGTACTGGCAGCTTGGCGAGGCCTTGTTGTCACTGCGCTGGACCAGCAGCGACCTGGCTGAGCTGAAGGCACTCGCCTTGGGCTGGCTGGTCAAAGCTTTCTTCCTGCCACTGATGTTTGGCTACGCGGTGCGCCAGGTGCAAAGCCTGGCGGCGCTGCCCAACCCGCTGGTGGCGCTAGCGCCGCAGCGCTGGTTTGAGCTGGCGATCACGCTGCTGTACTTCATCGATGTGCTGTGGGGCGCGGTGGGCTATTTGTGGTCGCTGCGGTTGACCGACAGCCACTTGCGCTCCACCGAGCCCAGCACGGCCGGCTGGCTGGTGGCGCTGGTCTGCTACGAGCCGTTTTCGCGCAGTGTGTTTCCGGCCTACTTTGCCTATGGCGCCGGCCAGGCCTGGGGCTACTGGTGGGCCGACCAGCCCATGCTGTATGCGGTCTGGGGCGGGGCCATCGTCGGCCTGACCGCGGTCTACACCTGGGCCACGATGAGCTTCGGCCTGCGCTTTTCCAACCTCACGCACCGCGGCATCATCACCAGCGGCCCCTACCGCTGGCTGCAGCACCCGGCCTACTTGTGCAAAAACCTGTCGTGGTGGCTGATCAGCATGCCGTTCATGGTCAGCACGCATTGGACCGACAGCCTGCGCCTGTGCGTGATGCTGTTGTTGATCAACGGCGTGTACTGGCTGCGCGCCCGCACCGAAGCGCGGCATCTGCGGCAAGACCCGGCTTACCAGGCTTATGCCGACGCGATGGCACTGCGGCGGCAGCGGGTTTGGGGACGCGTTTGGGGACGGGTTTGGGGACGGGTTTGTGGACATTCAGCAAACTGGGGTAGATTGCCAGCGCCACTATCAACCCCAAGCCATGACCTACGACAACCTGCTCATCGCCCAACACGGTGACGGCCCCTGCCGCACCGGCCTGATCACGCTGAACCGGCCCAAGGCGCTGAATGCGCTGAACGATGCGCTGATGGACGAGTTGGGCGCGGCGCTGAAGGCCTTTGATGCCGATCCGGCAATAGGCTGCATCGTGCTCACCGGCAGCGACAAGGCCTTTGCCGCCGGCGCCGACATCAGCGTGCTGGCGCGCTTCAACTTTGTGCAGGCCTACACCCAGGACCTGATCACCCGC
>JANOBL010000406.1:0-4433 GCA_031411635.1 Betaproteobacteria bacterium | reverse complement strand
GCTTCGCGGCGCGCTGGGCGTCGGTCAGCGGCGCGCGTGTGCTGCCTTTTTCGCGCCGCATCATTTCCCAGAACTTTTCGAAGTCGTGCGTGGCGGTCATGACGTCCAGGCGCTGCTTCAGGTCGGCAGGCAGCTCGTCGTAGGCGGCGTGCATGTTGCAGAACTCGGTGTTGCCCAACGACACCCCGTCGCGCACCGGGATCTTGATGCCGTACAGGATGTTGGTGAAGGCGATCATGCGGCTGTACGACATGTCGGTGTGCCAGTCCTGCCCGGCATCGGACAAGCCCAGCGGCTTGCCGTTCTCGACGATGTTCGACAGCGTCATCACTTCGGGCAGCCCCTGCTCCTGGTAGGCGCCCGCGACGTTGACTTCGAGCTCGCCGAAGTTGGCGCTGAAGTCGCGCAGGTTGCGCGGCGTCAGGGTCTGGTCGGGGAAGTTCAGCACGCCGTGCCGGCCCAGGGCGGCAATGATCTCGTCAAGCTGTCGTTGCTGCAGCGGCAACGACAGGTCGATGCCTTCGATGCGGGCGCCCAGGGTCTGGCCGGTCGGGGTGATGTTCATGGCGATCTCCGTGGAGTGCGGGTTCGTGGTCACCAGACGGCGGCGAGCAGTTGCTCGATCTCGCCGGCATGGGCCACTGGCCGCGGGTTGAAAAACAAGCCACGCTCTTGCATAACCTGCGCGGCGATCGGACCGAGCTGGTCTTGCGTTACGCCCAGGTCACGCAAGCGGGTGGGAACACCCAAACCCGCGCGCAAGGCGCGCAGCGCTTCGATCAGCGACTGCGCGTCGGGCGCCAGGCCGACCGCACGTGCGGCCGCCGCGAGTTCAGCGCCGGCGTGCCCGGCATTGAACGCGATGGCATCGGGCAACAGCAAGGCGTTGGCATCGCCGTGGCCGATGCCGGTGGCTGCGCCCAGCGCGTGGCAGATGGCGTGATGCAGGCAGGTACGCGCGTTCAGCAGCACCTTGCCCGACAGGTGGGCGGCAACCAGCAGGTCGCCGCGCGCCGCGGCATCGTGCGGCTCGGCAGCCACCGCCGGCAAGGCGGTGAAAAAGAGCCCGATGGCGTGCAGCGCCAGCGCGGTGCTGACAGGTATCCGCACCTTAGAGTACAGGCCTTCCAGACAATGCGCCAGGCCGTTCATGCCGGTGGCCAGCATCAGCGCCGCCGGCACGCACAGGTTCGCTTGCGGGTCGATGAAGATCAGCCGCGCCGCCAGTTGCGGGTCGGTGAACAGCAGCTTGTGGCCGTCTGCCGCACGCACGCCGAGGCTGGGCGTGACCTCGGCCGCCGACGCCGTGCCGGGCACCGCCACGATGGGGAGCTTGGGGCCACGCAGGTCGGGGATGAACAGCTCGTCGGGGGGTGTGAAACGCGACGCGTGATCTTCTAGCTGACCGCCTTCGGCCAGCCACAACGCGGTGGCCTTGGCGGTGTCTGATGCGCTGCCACCGCCGACGGCGACGAAGCCGTCGACACCGTGTTGCCGGGCCATCGCCACCAGATGCCGCACGGCGTCGACCGACGAATGCGCCGGCACTTCGCTGAACCACAGGCACGGCGTGTCGACCAGCGCAGCGCGAACCGCGCCGTGCAGCGCCGATGCGGCGGTGCGCGGCCCGCTCATCACCAGCGGCCGCTGCACGCCGAGCTGGGCCAGTTCGCTGCCCAGCGTGCCGATGCAGCCCGGGCCGATCAGCACCCGGCTGGCCGGCGTGCGGTGCACGAATGGGGGCTGGCTTCGCGTCATGCGGCGAACTCGAATTCGGTCGTGATGGCCTGTTCGGCCACGCGCCAGCCGGCGCTGGTGCGTACCAGTTGCGTTGTCACCAACGACATGCGAAACGGCTGGCGCACGGTCACCGGCCCGTCGTGCGCCTGCCCGTCATCGAAGCGCAGCGCGGTCATGTAGTGGCTGAAGCTGGCGGTGTCGTCGCTGGCCGAGCGTTGCAGCAGGTTCGTCACCAGGTGGCGGATCCGCTGGGTCGCCGAACGTTGATTCAGCGCCGCCAGGATCTGCGCATGCCCCTGCAACCGCTTGCCCTGCCGGTGCCACACGGCCTGCGGCGTCATCAGCGACAGCAGGTCGTCGTAACGCCGCTCGTCGAGGTGGTAGAACATCGCCAGGATGGTTTGTTCGGGCGTCATCTGACAATCTGGAATCAGTGGACTGTCGGCATCGGGTCGTGCACCCAACGAATGTAGGAGACATTGCCCAGCGCCGACAGGTCATTCTAGCGAAATGGCTTTTTCCAAAATGGAAACAATGGCGGCTCGACGCAGCCCTACACTCGCGCCCGATGGACCGCTTTCGCTGCCTAGAAATATTCGCAGAAGTAGCGCGCGGCGGCAGCTTCACCGCGGCGGCGCAGCGCTTTGCGATATCCCGCTCGGCCGTCAGCAAACACGTGGCCTGGCTCGAGCAGTCGCTGGGTGCGCAACTGCTGGCTCGCACGACCAAGGAAGTGGGGCTGACCGACGCCGGCCAGCGCCTGCTCGATGGCAGTCTGCAACTGCTGGAACGATTCGAGGAAATCCAGAGTGAGGTGCGCGATTCGATCGACACGCAGCGCGGCGTGATCCGCATCGGCACGCCGCCGTCGTTTGGCGTGCACCAGTTGTTGCCGCTGGTGCTGAACTTCACCGTACGCCACCCCGACATCCAGGTCACTATCGAAGCCGACGACGGCCGCGCCAGCCTGGTGGCGGAGCGGCTGGACCTGTCGGTGCGCATTGCACCGGCGCTCGACGATGCGAGCTATGTGGCGCAATCATTGTTGAAGGCGCCGCAGGTGCTGGTGGCCGCTCCGGTCTACTTGCAGCGTGCCGGCCACCCGGCCAGCGTGCTTGAGCTGGCGCGGCATGAATGCCTCGTTCACACGCTGAAGTCGCCTACCGCCCACTGGCGATTCACCACGCCGCAAGGCATTGCCGCGGTGCGTGTTCGCGGCGCCTTGTGTTCCAACCTCGGCGAAGCGCTGCTGCAAGCAACACGCGCCGGCCGCGGGCTGTCGATCCACCCGACCTACATGGTGGCCGGGGACCTGGCTGCCGGCCGCCTGGTCAGCGTGCTGGCGGCGACGCCGCCCACCGGGCTGGACATCTTCGTCGTCTACCCGGCGCGCAACAACCTGCCCAAGCGCGTGCGGGCCTTTCTCGACCACCTGCGTGAATGGGCACGCTCACCACCCGACTGGGTCCAGGCCCCTGAATCCACATGATGTCCGGCCGCCGCATCGCCACCGCGTACTCGATCGACGATTTGCGACGGATGGCCAAAGCCCGCCTGCCACGCGCGCTGTTCGACTTTTACGACGGTGGCGCCGAAGACGAGACCACGCTGCGCGCCAACCGCCAGGCTTTCGAACAATGTCGGCTGCGCCCGCGCGTGCTGGTTGACGTGGCGCAGGTCGACACCACCACGTCGCTGCTGGGTGCACCAGCCGCGTTGCCGCTGGCCATTGCGCCGACCGGTGCTCCGGGCTTCGGCTGGCCCGGCGCCGACGTGGCCATCGCCCGCGCCGCGGCGGCGGTGGGCGTGCCGTATTCGCTATCGAGTTCAGGCACCACGTCGATCGAAGCTATCGCCCGCGAAGCCCCCGGCCGGCTGTGGTTCCAGGCCTACGTGCTGCGCGACCGCGCCTATTTCGAGCAGATGCTGCAACGCGCACACGATTGCAACTACGAGGCGCTGATGATCACGGTCGACCTGCCTGTGGGCGGCAAGCGCGAACGCGACTTTCGCAATCACTTTTCGATCCCATTCCGATTCACTCCGAAAAACGTTCTCGACTTCGCACTGCACCCGCGCTGGGCGGCACGCGTTGCAAGATACGGCATGCCGCAGATGGAAACTCTCAGCGGCCTGGCGCAAAGCGCCAACAGCAGCGCACGGCCGTCGGCATCGGCGATCGCGTCTTCGGTCGGGCGCAACTACGACGCGTCGTTCGACTGGGCGCGTCTGCAGCAGGTGCGCGACCAGTGGCGTCGCTTGCTGATCGTCAAGGGCGTCGCCCACCCGGACGACGCAGCGCGGCTGGTGGCACTGGGCGCAGACGCCGTGGTGGTGTCCAACCACGGTGGGCGCCAGCTTGATGGCGGCGCTGCCACGCTCGATCTGCTGCCGGCCGTGGTGGCGGCGGTGAACGGCCGCATCCCGGTGCTGGTGGACGGCGGCGTGCGCCGTGGCGCCGACGTGCTGAAGGCACTGGCCCTTGGTGCCCAAGCCGTGCTGGTGGGCCGGGCCACGCTGTACGGCGCGGTGGCTGCGGGTGGACCGGGCGCGCAGCGTGCTCTGGCCATCCTGCGCGACGAGATCGAGCGCGCCATGCGCTTGTGCGGCATTACGCACGTGGCCAAGATCGACCGCAGCCTCCTGGCGCCATAGATGCGCGGAAGTCATGGGCTGTATTCGACCTTGCGTCG
>JANOBL010000405.1:0-10589 GCA_031411635.1 Betaproteobacteria bacterium | reverse complement strand
AAGTGGCGCAGGCGATCAGCCTCCCAGATATTGGGCCTGATCGCCTGATGTGACGGCAGCCCCGGGTGTCATCGCCCGGGGCCCTTGACTGGACTTCACTCCCATGCTGAAACGCTTGCAAATCAGCGCGCTGGATCTGCGCCTGTCGATCATGGCCGGCGTGCTGATCGTGATGGCGTCGGTCTTCCACGCCTTGACCGGCAACTTCCTGACGCCCGAGAACCTCTACAACATCGCCCAGCAGACGGCCGTTGTCGGCATCGTCGCGGCGGCGGTGGCGCTGATCATCGTCGCCCGGCAGATCGATCTGTCGGTGGGGTCGGTGATGGGCGTGCTCGGCGTTTTGATCGCCTTCCTGATGTACACCAAGGGCTGGCACTGGTTTCCGGCCTCGGTTGCCGGCCTGGCGCTGTCGCTGGTGATCGCGCTTTACCAGGGCTGGCTCACGGCGTATGTGGGCGTGCCGGCGTTCGTGGTCACGCTGGGTGGGCTGGTGTCGTTCCGCGGCGCGGCTTTTTTGGTGGCCGACGGCAAGACCCAGCCGGTCAGTGACGCCACTTTTCTGATGTTCGGTGGTGGGCTGGACGGCTCGCTGGGGCCGCTGCTGAGCTGGGCGCTGGGCGGCGCTGCCGCGGCGCTGTTGGCCTGGAACACCGTCAGCCGGCGACGACAAGCCCAGGCCCATGGCTTTCCGCTGCGCCCGCTGTGGCTGGACGCCGGGCTGACCGGCTTTTTCATCGCTGCGCTGCTGGCCTTCGTGGCCACGATGAACGCCTATGTGCTGGCCGACAAGGGCGCCGGCCAGGGCATCCCTATCCCGGTGCTGATCTGGGGCGTGGTGGTGATGACCATGGCTTTCATCGTCAACCGCACACGTTTCGGGCGTTATGTCTACGCCATCGGCGGCAACCCGGAGGCGGCACTGCTGGTGGGCATCCCGGTCAAGAAGGTGATGCTCAAGCTGTTTTTGCTGCTGGCGGTGATGGTGACGGTGGCGGCGGTGGTGTCGGTGTCGCGCTTGAACGCCGGCACCAACTCGCTGGGCAAGGATCTGGAGCTGTACGTGATCGCCGCGGCGGTGATCGGCGGCGTGGCCTTGTCGGGTGGCAGCGGCACGGTGCTGGGCTCGGTGCTGGGCGCGCTGATCGTGCAGTTTCTGGAGAGCGGGCTGCTGCTGATGGACGTCAGCATCGGCCTGCGCATGGTGATCATCGGCCAGGTGCTGATCGTCGCCGTGGTGTTTGACGTTGTGTACCGCAGGGCCACCGGGGAGCGCATGACATGAGTGCCGTGATGAACAGCCCTTCTCCTTTGATCGAGATGCGTGGCATCCACAAAGCCTTTGGCGGCGTGCGCGCGGTCGAGAACGTCAGCCTGACGGTGTACCCCGGCGAGGTGGTGGCGCTGCTGGGCCACAACGGCGCGGGCAAATCCACGCTGATGAAGATGCTGGCCGGGGCCTACCCGATCGACAGCGGCGAGGTGCATGTCTCGGGCCAGCTTGCGCGCATCGCCAACCCGGCCGATTCACAAAACCTGGGCATCGAGACGATCTACCAAACCCTGGCGCTGGCCGACAACCTGGACAGCGTGTCCAACCTGTTCCTGGGCCGCGAGCTGATGACCCGTTGGGGCACGCTGGACGATTACGCGATGGAAAAGGCGGCGCGTGATGTGTTCCATCGCTTGAACCCCAACTTCAAGAACATCCGGGTGCCGGTGCGATCCCTCTCGGGCGGCCAGCGCCAGGTGGTGGCGATATCGCGTGCGCTGTACTTCAATGCCAAGGCGCTGGTGATGGACGAGCCCTGCGCTGCGCTGGGGCCCGAGGAAACCCGCATGGTGCATGAGCTGGTGCGCAAGCTCAAGGCGCAGGGCGTGGGCATCTTCTTGATCTCGCACGACATGCCCGATGTGTTTGGCCTGTCGGACCGGCTGTCGGTGATGAAAAACGGCAAGACCGTGGGCACCTACCGCACCGCCGAGGTCACCGAGGACGAGGTGCTGGGCATGATCATCGCCGGCAAGAAGGTCACCCGGGTGGCGGAGAGTTTTACCCCGCTGGCGGCTGCGGCATGAGTTTGGCGGCGCCACCGGCGACACCTCTGGCCATCGGCCTGGACCTGGGCACGTCCGGTGTCAAGGCGGTGCTGTTGTCGGCTGATGGCCACATGCTGGCCGAGGCGGTGGCGCCGCTTGCCGTGTCGCGGCCGCAGCCGCTGTGGAGCGAGCAGGCCCCGGCCGATTGGCTGGCGGCCGTGCACAGTGCGATGTTGTTGCTGCGTGAGCAAACCTCAGCCAAGCGCTGGGCGCAGGTGCGCGCGATGGCGGTGGCCGGCCAGATGCACGGTGCGGTGCTGCTGGACGCACAAGCCCAGGTGCTGCGCCCGGCCATTTTGTGGAACGACGGCCGCTGCCAAGCCCAGTGCGCCGAGCTGGAGGCGCGTGAGCCGGCCACGCGCCAGATCACTGCCAACCGCGCGATGGCCGGCTTTACCGCGCCCAAGCTGATGTGGGTGGCGCAGCACGAGCCTGCGCTTTTTGCCCAGGTGGCCCGGGTGCTGTTGCCCAAGGATTGGCTGGTATTGCAGCTCACTGGCGTCTACAGCAGCGAGATGAGCGACGCCGCCGGCACGCTGTGGCTGGACGTGGCGCAGCGTCGCTGGAGCCCGCAGATGCTGGCCGCCAGCGGCATGCGGCCGGACCAGATGCCCACGCTGCACGAAGGCCCGGACCCCGTGGGCCCGCTGCTGCCGCGCTGGTGCCAGGCCTGGGGCTTGGCCGACGAAGTGCAGATAGCAGCCGGTGCCGGCGACAACGCCGGTGGCGCGGTGGGTGTGGGCGTGGTGCAGCCTGGCGACGCATTTTTGTCGCTGGGCACTTCGGGCGTGATCTTTGTCGCCACCGCCGGCCCGCAGGCCAACCCCGAGCAAGGGGTGCACACCTTCTGCCACGCCTTGCCTGATACCTGGCACCAGATGGCGGTGATGCTGTCGGCCAGCAGCGCGCTGAGCTGGTGGTGCGGCATCACCGGCAGCGAGCCTGCGGCCTTGCTGGCCAGCTTGCCGGCGGGGGCCGTGCGCCAGGCCGCGCCGCTGTTTCTGCCTTACCTGTCCGGTGAGCGCACACCGCATGCCGACCCCGGCGCCACCGGCAGTTTCCACGGCCTGACCCATGTCCACGACCGCGACGACCTGAGCTACGCGGTGCTGGAAGGGGTGGCGTTTGCGTTTGCCGATGGCCTGGCCGCGCTGCAGCAAGCGGGCAGCCGGCCGGTGCGCTTGCTGGCCATCGGCGGCGGTGCCCGGTCCGACACCTGGCTGCAACTGCTGGCCGATGTACTGGGTTTGGCCATCGACCGGCCCGCCGGTGTGGAGGTGGGGCCGGCACTGGGCGCCGCCCGGCTGGCCTTGCTGAGCCTGGGCCTGGACCGTGCCGCCGTGGTGCTGCCGCCGCCGATTGCGCAATCCTTCTTGCCCGATGCCGCACGTAGCGCGCTGCTGGCCGCCCGCCTGGCGCGCTACCGTGCGGCCTATGCGCCGCTGCGTGCGCTGTCCTGATCCGCTGATCAAGCGCGATGCCATGAACACCGGCAGCAGCAAGGCCCCCGCCACCGAGTTGGCCCCCTCTCCCCGCCGGGCAGAGGGTTGGGGTGAGGAGCAGCACGCCGCCTGCGTCGCGCTGCTGATGTGGGCAAGCACGCTGGCGGCAGTGGCCCAACCCACCACACCCCCAGTGCCCCGCTACATCGAAGAAACCGACACCGCCGGCCTGCAAAGCCGCTTTGACGGCGAGGCCGAATACATGGTGGGCGGTGGTGTGGCGGCCTTTGATTGTGACGGCGACGGCCAACCCGAGCTGTACGTCACTGCCGGTGTCAACAAGGCCAGGCTCTACCGCAACAAAAGCCAACGCGGCGGCGCCATCAAACTGGCCGAAGAGCGCTCGGGCCTGGAGCTGACCAACGCCATCGGCGCCTATCCCGTAGACATCGACGGTGATGGCCACGCCGACCTGGTGGTGCTGCGTGTGGGCGAGGTGCAGGTGTTTCGCGGCCTGGGCAATTGCCGTTTCGAGCGTGCCAACGCGGCCTGGAAGTTGAGCACCGGCAACGCCTGGCACACCGCGTTTTCGGCCACCTGGGAGCGTGGCCAAAGCTGGCCCACCCTGGCTTTTGGCACCTATGTGGACCGCAGCAAACCCGAGTTTCCGTGGGGCACCTGCACACCCGGCAGCCTGTGGCGGCCGGATGCGTCCGGCAAGGCGTTTGCCACCGGCCTGCCGTTGACGCCCGGCCACTGCGCCTTGTCGATGTTGTTCTCGGATTGGGCCCGCAGCGGCGAGCCCGCGCTGCGTGTGGCCAACGACCGCGAGTACTACAAGGGCGGCCAGGAGCAGTTGTGGAAGCTGGCGCCCGGCCAGCCGCCCAGCCTGTACACCGCCGCCGATGGCTGGAAGCCGCTGCAGATCTGGGGCATGGGCATCGCCAGCCATGACCTGGACGGTGATGGTTACCCGGAAGTGTTCATCACCAGCATGTCCGACAACAAGCTGCAAAAGCTGGAGGCCGGTGCCGCCGGCAAGCCGGCCTATGCCGACATCGCCTACAAACGCGGTGTCACCGCGCACCGGCCCTATGTCGGCGGTGATGTGCACCCGTCCACCGCCTGGCATGCGCAGTTTGCCGATGTCAACAACGACGGCCTGGCCGATTTGTTCATCGTCAAGGGCAATGTGGGTGCGATGCCGGACTTTGCGACGCTGGACCCCAACGACTTGCTGCTGCAACAAGCCGACGGCCGATTTGTGCAGGTTGGGCAGTTGGCCGGCATGGCCAGCTTCAAACGTGGGCGCGGTGGTTTGCTGGTGGACCTGAACGGCGACGGCCTGCTTGACATGGTGGTGGTGAATCGCTGGGACAAGGCGCAGCTCTGGCGCAATGTGGGCGTGGGCACGGCCGACAAACCGCAGGCCATGGGCCATTGGCTGCAACTGCGGCTGCGCCAACCCGGCGGCAACCGCGATGCCATCGGCGCCTGGGTGGAACTGGACCTGGGCGGCCGCATCATCCGGCAAGAGCTGACGGTGGGGGGTGGCCATGCCAGCGGCCACCTGGGTTTTTTGCACTTTGGTCTGGGCGCGGCCACCAGCGTCAAGCTGCGCGTGTTGTGGCCGCAAGGTGAGTGGAGCGAGTGGCGCAGCGCCGCAGCCGATGGTTTTTACCTGCTCGACCGCGAGCGTGGCTTGAGCGATTGGAAATCGCCATGACGCCAAGCTGGCGCGTGATGCTGGCTGTGCTGGGGCTGCTGGCCGGCATGTCATGCCCACTTGGCGCTGCCCGGGCCCAGACCGTGGACAACAGCGCCCGCCCGGCCACGGCCTACAGCGCCAACGTGGCGATCGATTGGTTCTTGCTGTCCCTGCAGTTGGCCCAGCAAACCCCGGGTTTCAGCCCGCCGGTGGCCGCGCGGGCTTTTGCCTACCTGGGCCTGACGCTGTACGAGGCGGTGGTGCCGGGCATGCCCGGCCACCAAAGCCTGGCCGGCCAGTTGAACGAGCTGAGCTCACTGCCCTGGGCCCAGCCCGACGAGCCGCTGCACTGGCCCACCGTGGCCAACGCCGCGCTGGCGACGATGACCCGCATGATGTGGCCCACCGCCAGCGCCGAGAACAAGGCCCGCATCGACCTGCTGGAGCGCAACATCCCGCTCAAGCACAGCGCCGATTTCGACCCCGCCAGCGTCACGCCCGAGACAGCCAACCGCTCCGACAGCTTTGGCCGGCTGATGGCGATGGCCATCATGACCTGGGCCCGCACCGACGGTGGCCATGAGGCCTGGGGCCCGCTGCGCCGCAGCCGCCAGCCCTATGTGCCGCCCAGCGGCGAGGGCCAGTGGACGGCCACGCCACCGGCCTTTGCTGCGCCGCTGCTGCCGTACTGGGGCAGCAACCGGCCAATGGTGCTGGCCAGCGCGGCCGATTGCCCGGCGCCACCACCACCGCCGTATGCCGAGGTGCCGGGCTCGGCCTTTTACGCCGAGGGGCAGGAGGTGCACCGCATCGCCACGCAAGCCACCCAGGCCCAGCGCCAGTTTGCGCTGTACTGGGCCGATGACCCGGGCAAGACGCCCACCCCGGCGGGGCATTGGATGCACATCACCGGTGACATCCTGAAGGCCAAAAAAGCCAGCCTGGCCGAAGCCGCCGAAACCTATGCCCGGCTGGGGCCGGCGATGTCGGACGCTTTTGTCGCCTCCTGGCACACCAAGTACACGGTCAACCTGCTGCGCCCGGTGACTTATGTGCAGCTCGTCATCGACAGCAACTGGGTGCCCACGCTGATGGACACGCCGGCCTTTCCGGAATACCCGTCGGGCCACTCGGTGCAATCCAGCGCGGCTGCCGGCGTGCTGGGCGCGCTGTTGGGTGAGCGATACCCCTTTACCGACAACACCCACAACGACCGGGGCTGGGGGCCACGCAGCTTTGACAGCTTCAAGGCAGCGGCCGACGAGGCGGCGCTGTCGCGCCTGTATGCCGGCATCCACTTTCGCAGCGGCGTGGTGGGTGGGCAGGCGCAGGGGCAGTGTGTGGCGCAGCGGGTGTTGGCGCTCAAGACGCGGCGGTGAGAGGCGGTGAACCGCCTGCCCCTTGGGCTTTTTGCGCGGCGCCTGAGCGGCCCGACAATGCCCACGATGCCAGGCAGGGATGCACGATGAGCGATTTTGACAATGACACCCAGGTGCTTGCCGAGGCACCCGCGTCCGGCGGCCCCGGTGCCCCGACGGTGTTTTCCAGCCAGGTGTGCCCGGCCTGGAACATCGGCGCCAACCCCAACGGTGGCTACCTGTTGGCGCTGGCGGTGGCGGCGCTGCGGCAAGCCATGCCCACGCAGCCTGACCCGCTGAGCGCCACCGTGCACTACCTGCGCCCGGGCCTGGCCGGCCAGCCTTGCCGCATCGATGCGCAAGTGCTGCGCAGCGGCCGCACGCTGAGCACCGCGCGTGCCACGCTGCTGCAGGCCGGCAGCGCGCGGCTGGAGCTGCTGGCCGCGATGGGTGACCTGGGCGATCCGCGCGATCCAGGCACCGCCGCAGCCCCGCTGCTGGCCTTGCCGATGCCGCAGATCCCGCCGCCCGATCAATGCCTGGCGCGCTCGGCGCAGGCCCA
This sequence comes from Betaproteobacteria bacterium, assembly GCA_031411635.1. Taxonomy (GTDB): domain Bacteria; phylum Pseudomonadota; class Gammaproteobacteria; order Burkholderiales; family Burkholderiaceae_C; genus Pseudaquabacterium. Next base: position 3,419 of record JANOBL010000405.1, on the reverse strand, counting down.
AGGTGTGGACCTGGCTATCCTGGACCGGCTGGACATCCGGCTGCATCCGCACCAGGCGCTGCCCGGCGCGGCCGGCCAGGCGATGGTCAGCGGCTGGATACGGTTCCGCGATGGCCGGGCGCCCGATGCGCTGGCCTGCCTGCTGTTTGCCGACGCCTTTCCGCCGGCGGTGTTTGGCCTGCTGGGCATGGTGGGCTGGGTGCCCACGGTGGAGCTTACCGTGCACCTGCGGGCGCGGCCGGGCCCGGGCTGGATGCTCGGGCAGTTCTGGGCCCACGACCTGTGCGACGGCCGGGTCATCGAGGACGGTGCACTGTGGGACACCAGCGGCCGGCTGGTGGCGCAGTCGCGCCAACTGGCCTTGGTGCGCCAGGGCTCAAGCTGAGAGGCCGCCGCACTGCCGGTCAACCCAGGGATGTCCCAGTTCGCCGCTGTGTGGTGGGCGGCAAGGCACAGAGGCGCTGAACGGGCAGGGTGGTGGATTGCTCGGCGCGCCAGCCGCTTCACGCTGGTGTCCACCAGCGTCAGTTGTCTGCGCGCAGAAGTCTCATCAACTCATTGGTGCGCCAGCGCACGTCGGCTTTGCCGCGCACCGCATCGAAACGGTCTTTGGGCGTGCGGCGCGGGCCTTGGTCAGGCTTGGGCCGATGCAACACCAACTCGCCATCGGCATTCACCGAAAAATCCACCAACGCGCCTGGCAGCAGTTGCAGGGCATCGCGGATGCGCTTCGGAATCGTGACCTGGCCCTTGCTGGTCAAGATGGTGGCCATGGCGCTCTCCTGAAAATGTTGCATCGATGGGTGACGGCAATACAGCTTCCGGCGTCTGGTGTGGTGCCGGCCGGTGCTGATCGGCCGGTTTGGCTTTGCCTTACGCAGTAAGCCAAATTACACTGAGCCCTGTTTCCAAACTTGAGGGCCTGCCATGGCGCATCTGCTCGTCTCCTCCAAAGGCCAGATCGTGCTGCCTGCCGCGTTGCGGCGCAAGCTGGGCATGGGTGCTGGCGCCAGCATCGAGGTGCTTGAAGAAGCGGACGGCCTGAAGCTGCGTGTGTTGCGGCCGGTGGCAACAGTGGCTGGCCTGGCCGGGCTGGCGGGCCTGGTCAAGGCACCGTCAGGTGGCAAACCACGGCGCCTGCAGGATTTTGACCCCGCCTCGCTGTTGACCCGCGCCCGGGCAGCCAAACCATGAAGGCGCTCGACACCAACGTTCTTGCGCGTTTCTTTATCGACGATGCCGACGATGCGCAGGCTGTCAAGCAGCGGCCCTCAGCGATCCGGGCGCTGTCTGGCCGGGCGTTTGTTTCGGTCACCGTGATGCTGGAGTTCGAGTGGGTCATGCGTGGGTTTTATGCGCTGCCGCCGCGTGATGTGGCGCGGGTGTTGCGCGCGCTGGCCGGCATCGAGCACATCACGCTGGAGGACCGTGACGCAGTATTGCGGGCCTTGCAAGCCTTCGACAAAGGGCTGGACTTTGCCGATGCGCTGCATTTGGCGCGCAGCGCACGGGCGGCCGGCTTCGTGACGTTTGATCAACGGCTGGCCAAACGGGCCAAAAGCCTGGCGCTGACACCGGCGGTGGAACTGCTGACCTGAATCAAGCCGTGCCGCGCGCCGCGTGGATCAGGTCACCCAGCAGCAACTGCAGATCGGGCACGCTGACCTGCATCGCCAGTTGGCGGGCGGCCAACTGCATCTCGGGGGTTTTCAGCAGCGTGCGCCACAGCGTGTCGAGTTGACGCTGGCTGACGGCCTTGCGCGGCTGCATCGGCACCAGTTGCTGCTGGATCGCCATCAGCAGCATGGTCCGCAACTGGGTGTTGGCATCGGCCAGCGCCTGCTGGTCACGCTCGATCTCGCTGCGCAGCAGCGCCGCGCTGTGCTGCAGCACCCGCAGCGCCACCGCCCGCTGCAGCTCACGCCGGTGGCTGGTGATGCGCTCCAGCGTGTCCGGGTGGGTGCCCTGCGCGGCCGACACACACTGCGCCTTCAGCGCCAGGAACTGGTTCTCCCAGCCGGCACGGTTGAGCTGTTGGCAACTGGCGATGGCCTGGTCCAGAAACGCTGTGAGCGTGGGCCACAGGTCCAGGTCCAGCCGGTTGTACTTGGCCAGCACCGCGCTGCAGTCGGCTTGCAGCCGTTCCAGCACCTGCAGCCTCTGGTGCAGAAAGGGCAGCATCAGGTTTTCCTCAAGTGCTCGCTCAAGTGCTCGCTCAAATGCCCGCTCAAACGCTTACTCAAACTCGACCACCGGCCGGGTCTGGCCAGTGGTTTCGTCCTTGATCTGGCGGATGAAAAATCCCTCCTCCAGCATCTCGGCTTTGAGTGTGAACACCGAGGTGTCGCTGCTGCCGTTCTTGACCACATTGGTTTCCGGGTTGATCAGCAGGCTCTGGATCGTGGTGCTGCCCACCGCGGTGGCGTTGGTCACCGTCTTGGCCACATCGTCCAGGCTTTGCCGGTACAGCTCGTTGTTCGGGTTGGTTTTTTTGTAGGCGTCCATCAGGTCGTTCTCGATCAGCGCCTGCTCGAAGATCTGGGTCCAGTATTTCTGCACGATGTTGGCCGGCTGCGACGGGTCGGGGTTGCTCTTGAGCCCGTCCCAGAAGTCGTGCGCCAACTGCTCCAGGTTGGCAGCATCGGCGGCGGCCACCGCGCCGGCCCGGCCGGCGGGCGCCGGCCCGCGTGCCGGCAGCTTCTTGAACGGGTCGTCCTGGCGGCTGCGCACCGCGCTGACCACCGCCTTGATGCGCCCCATCACATAGGCCACAAACTTGTCCAGCGGCATGTCGAAGCTGATGACCTGGTTGAAGCGCGCACCCGAGATCAGCACCGGGATGGTCAGCTCCATCTTGGGCACCTTGAAGCGTGGCACCGAAAAATGCTGCAACACCGGATCGGCCGCGTACACCTCGGCCAACTGGCGCGAATGGCGATCGGCCATCTCGCGCGCCTTGATGATCTCCAGAAAGATGTAGCCGGTGTAGTCGGCCAGCGTGATCTCGGCCATGGGGTGGTGATGCTCAGGCGGCCAGCATGCCGAGGATCTTTTCAAGGCCGGCCGGGATCTCGTCCTGCACCGCCTTGACGTTGACGTTCAGCGCGTACTCTTTCTTGACCTCGACATTGGTGGCCGTCTTGCGCTGGTAGGACGCCGACACCTTGAAGCTCACCGGCCCCCAGCCGCCCTTGACCTCGGCGTTGACGCCGAGTGAATCCGAGGTGCTGCTGCTCTCGACCGAGTTGAGCTTGACATTGAAATCGATGATCACATGTTCGATGCGCAGCGACGGGATCGGCAGCATCGCCAGCAGCGGCACTTTGATGAAGGTTTCTTTCTCGACCAGCTTGCCTTCGGCATCCACGTCCTTGCGCTTGTGGGTGAAGTCGACCATCACCAGCTCGCGCTTGCCTTGG
>JANOBL010000404.1:0-6478 GCA_031411635.1 Betaproteobacteria bacterium | reverse complement strand
AGCGCTTTGCCCGCCGCTGGTCGCTGGCCTACCGGGAGCGGCTGGTGCGCGAGGAGGTCTCCAGCCTGGAGTCGGTGTCTGACCTGGGCCGGCTGGAGCTGCTGGCTGGCGCCTTGCCCGACCGCGTGGGCAGCCCGCTGTCGCTGAACTCGCTGCGCGAAGACCTGCAGGTGTCGCACCAGACCGTGTCGCGTTGGACCGACATGCTGGAGCGGGTTTACGGCATCTTCCGCCTGCCGCCGTTTGGCACGCCGCGGCTGCGCGCGGTCAAGAAAGAGCGTAAGCACTACCACTACGACTGGTCGGTGGTGCCCGAGCCCGGTGCGCGTTTCGAGAACCTGGTGGCCAGCCATTTGCTGAAATGGGTGGAGTTCCAGATCGACACCGAGGGCCGCGACCTGGAGCTGCGCTACTTTCGCGATATCGATGGCCGCGAGGTCGATTTTGTTGTCACCGAGCGCCGCCAGCCGATCGCCTTCATCGAATGCAAGCTGGGTGACGATGCGGTGGCGCCGGGCCTGAAGTACCTGCTGGCCCGCTTTCCGAAGGTGATTGCCTGGCAGGTGTCGGCCAAGGGTGTGCGTGATTTTGTCAGTGCCGAGGGGGTGCGGGTGGCACCCGCGCCCACGCTGCTGCGCGAGCTGGTGTAGCCCGCATCCTGTCCATCAAACCCACTGCCATCAACCCACCGCCGATCAACCCACCGCCGGCAGTGTGAAGCTGAAGCAGGCGCCTTGGCCGGGTGCAGCCTCAGCCCAGACCTTGCCGCCATGGCGCTCCACCGCGCGCCGCACGATGCTCAAGCCGATGCCATGCCCGGCAAAACGGGCACCGTGCAGACGGTGGAAGGGCGTGAACACCAAGCCAGCGGCCTGCGGGTCAAAGCCGACGCCGTTGTCACGCACCTGCAGGCACACCTGGCCGTTGGCCTGCCCAGCGCCGATCTCAACCTGGCCGTCGTGGCGGTCGCTGGTGAACTTCACCGCGTTGCCGATCAGATTGGCCAGCACGGCACGCAGCAGCGCCGGGTCGGCGTCCACCATCGGCAAGGCCCGGACCACAAAGGTTGGCAAGGGCCCGGCGTCGCTTTTCAGCCGCAGTTGGGCAATCACCTCGCGTGCAATGTTGGCGGGGTCTACCGGCTGGCACTGCAGGCTGGCATCGCCCACGCGTGCCAGTTCCAGCAGCGCCGCCACCAGATGGGTCGAGGTTTCGGCCTGGCTGGCGATGGCCGGCAGCATGCGCCTGGCCACGCTGTCATCGCCTTTTTTCAGCGCCGCGTCGGCCAGCCGGGCCAGGCCGGCAATGCCACCCAAAGGCCCTTGCAGATCGTGCGACACGCTGCGGTTAAAGCTTTGCAGGCCGGCCACCATGCTTTGCAGATCGGCGGTGCGCTCGGCCACGCTGGTCTCCAGCGAGGCGTTCAGCTCGCCCAGCGCCTGCTCGGCGGCACTGCGGCGCGCCATCTCGGCGCGCAGCGCGTGCTGGCGGCGCAGCACGCACACGGTGGGCAAGGTCAGGCCCACCAGCATCACCGGCAGCACGGCCCAGTAGCGCAGCGCCACCGGGTCGGTGCCGGTGGCGGCCAGCACCAAGGTCAGGCCGGGCACGCTGAGCAAGGCGGCGCCCAGCCAGCGGTGGCCGGCACCAGGCTCACGCTGGGCCGCGCCCAGTGTCACCACGCCCAGCGTGGTGAAGACAATGGCGGTGAACCCGTGCACCCAGATCCTGGGCACGGCCGCGCCGCTGATGTGCACCCAGGCCACCAGCGCGACAAAGGCCAGCGCGGGTGTCAGCGTCAGACCCAGCATCCAGCGCCGCTGCTGCGCTGGCACCGGCAGGTAGGCCATCAGCCCCAGGCCCATGGCCACCATGGCCAGGCACATCAGGTAGTACCAGGGCGACGGGTTGAGCAGCGGCCCGCTGGGCAGGTGCAAGCGGTTGGTGCCCACCCAGCCGGCCAGCAGGCCCATGCTGAAGGCAAACCAGCCCATGCCGGGCTCGTGGTCGCGCAGCCGGATGGTCAGGCAATGCACTGCCGCGATGGCCAGCACCACGGCCACCATGTCGGTGCCAGCGTAGGGCTGGATCGAATAATCTAGCGCTTCAGCGGCCATGTCGCCTGTTTGATACCAAAACCTTGCCTGCCGAATGATGGTAATGCAGCGCCGGACGGCCGATCGATGGATCAGGCGGTGCGGATCACCGAGATGTGCTCGCTGCCGGCAGGCTGCCGCCGGCCGATGTTGCCGTTCTGGCCGGTGAACCGGAGTTGGCCGTCAGCATCGAATGCGGCGGTGTTCAGGTTGGCATTCGGCGTGCCTTCGGGCAGCGGCCACACCCGCACGCTGCGCGCCGGCCAGGCCACCCGCACGATGGCGTTCAGGCCACCGTCGGTCAGCCAGGCTGCGCCGTCCGGGCCGGCGATCACGCCATGTGGGGACGAGCCGGCGCCCAGCTTGACCAACTCGCTGCGGCCGCTGCGTGGATCAAACCAGCCCAGGTGGCCGCTGCGCTGGGCGCTACTTTGCCGGGTTGCGCCGGCGCATTGCTTGCTGGACGAGGCAGGCCGAAGCCTGACGCCACGGTGCCCCTGTCGGCGGGCCTTTTGCCACTGCTCAGGCGCGAGCAGGCCGACCAGGAAGTTGACGAAGCGCCGGCCACTGCTGGCCTTGTCGCCGCGCGCGGCCGAAGGTTTTGTGGCGGCATTGGAGCGCGTCTGCGCCCATATCCGGCGCATGCCTGAATCCGGCTCGGCCAGCGCCGCTGGTAACCTGCCTATTTATATCGCCGCATCCAAGCCCTGCAAACCCATGTTCACCGGCATTGTTCAAGGCGTGGCCCAGGTGGCTGCCATCACCGATCGCCCCGGCCTGCGCAGCTTCGAGCTGGCTTTTCCGCCGGTTTTTGATGCCGGCCTGGAGATTGGCGCCAGCGTGGCCAGCGACGGTGTGTGCCTTACCGTCACCACCTTGCCTGCCCCAGGCCGCGCCACGTTTGATGTGATGCAACAAAGCCTGGCACTGACCACGCTGGGCAGCCTGGTGGTGGGCAGCGACATCAACGTCGAGCGCGCCGCCCGCGATGGTGCCGAGATCGGCGGCCACCCCATCAGCGGTCACATCGATTGCCAAGGCCGCTTGCTGGCCATCCGCCAACCCGAAAACAACCATGTGCTGCGCATCGAAGTGCCGGCCAGCCACATGCGCTACGTGTTTGCCAAGGGCTACATCGCGATCAACGGCGCCAGCCTGACGGTGGCCGAGGCCGATCGGCGTGCGCGTTGGTTCGAGGTCTGGCTGATCCCCGAAACCCTGCGCATGACCACCTTTGGCCACAAGTGCGAAGGCGACGCGCTGAACATCGAGATCGAGCGTGGCACGCAAGTGGTGGTGGACACTGTGCGCGACGCGCTGGACGAGCGCCTGGGCCCCTTGCTGCCGGCGCTGGAGGCGCTGCTGGCGCAGCAAGGCGGCTCGATTGATGATCTGGGTGCGGCACTGGCCTTGCCACGCCCCTGAGCGCAGTGGCACCATGGCCCGGCAGCGTGCAACCGCCATGGCCTCGCCCAACACCCGCAGTGAGCAACACCTGGACCAAAGTGAGTCGGGCTACCGGCTGCTGTTTGACCGCAACCCCTGGCCGATGTGGGTGTACGACAGCCAGACCCTGCGCTTTCTGGCCGCCAACCAGGCGGCGGTGACCGAGTACGGCTACAGCGAGCAGGCGTTTCTGGCGATGCGCCTGCCCGACATCCGGCCCGAGGGCGACCAGGAGGCCTTGCGCCAGCACCTGGCCTTGCCCGAGCATGCGCGCCTGCGCATCCGCCATTGGCGGCACCGCCGCAGCGATGGCACGCTGCTGGATGTGGAGATTGCCTCGGCGGCGATCGACTTTGCCGGCCGCCCGGCCCGGCTGGTGCAGGGCCGGGACATCACCGAGCGGCTGCGCGCCGAGGCCGCGCTGCGCCACAGCGAGCGGCGCTACCGCAACATCGTCGAGACGGCGATCGAAGGCATCTGGACCATCGACGCCCAAGCCCGCACCAGCTTTGTCAACCCGACGATGGCGCAGATGCTGGGCTACAGCGTGCACGAGATGCTGGGCCGGGCGCTGACCGATTTCATGGACGACGAGGGCGTGGCCATCACCGAGGCCAACCTGGTGCGGCGCCGGCAGGGTGTGGCCGAGCAGCATGAGTTCAAGTTCCGGCGCAAGGACGGCAGCGATCTGTGGGTGGCGATGGCCACCAACCGGATCCTCGACGATGCCGAGGGCTATGCCGGCGCGTTGGCGATGGTCACCGACATCACCGAGCGCCGGCAGATCGAAGCCCGCGAGCGCAGCCGCGACCGGGTGATGACGCTGATCGCCGGCGGCGCGCCGCTGCCCGAGTTGCTGGACGCCATCGTGCTGGGCGTCGAGGCCAGCCAGCCCGGGCTGGTGTGCAGCCTGTTGCTGCTGGACGGCAGCGGCACCCGGCTGATGCACAGTGCGGCGCCCAGCCTGCCGGCGTTTTTTACCGCAGCGGCCAACGGGCTGGCGATCGGCCCGCTGCTGGGTAGCTGTGGCGGCGCCGCCGCGCTGGGCCAGCGCGTGATCAGCGAGCACATCCCCAGCGACGAGCGCTGGCTGCCGTACCGCGATCTGGCGGCCCAGGCCGGCCTGGTGGCCTGCTGGTCCGAGCCGGTGATCAGCGCCACCGGGGTGGTGCTGGGCACGCTGGGCGTGTACCACCGCCAGCGCCACCGGCCCGACACGGCCGAGATCGCCACCGTGACCGAGGCCGCCAAGATGACCGCGATTGCGCTGGAGTACAAGCGCGCCGACGACGCGCTGCGCGAGTCGCAAAAGATGCAGGCGCTGGGCACGCTGGCCGGTGGCGTTGCGCACGATTTCAACAACATCCTGGGCGCAATCCTGGGCCAGGTGGCGTTGGCGGCCCAGGCCGGCGCTGACCAGCCCGGCATGGCCGCCCGGCTGGCGCAGATCCAGCAATCCGCGCTGCGGGCGCGTGATCTGGTGCAGCAGATCCTGGCCTTTGGCCGGCGCCAGCCGCGCCAGGCCCGGTACCAGCCGCTGGGCCCGCTGGTGCACGATGCCATGGGCTTGTTGCGCGCCACCCTGCCTGCCAGCGTGCGGTTGGTGGCCAATCTGGCGGCCGAGCCGCTGCAGGCCGAGGTGGACGCTACGCAGATCCAGCAGGTGCTGGTCAACCTGTGCACCAACGCCTGGCATGCGATGGCCGATGCCGGCGGCCAGATCCAGATCGGGCTGGCGCCGCTGTACATCGCGGCCGGCCAGACACCGGGCCCGGCGGGGCTGGCGGCCGGCCACTGGGCCCACCTGTGGGTGCAGGACGATGGATCGGGCATGGACGACGCGATGCGGGCCCGCATCTTCGAGCCGTTTTTCAACACCAAGCCGGTGGGCCGCGGCACAGGCCAGGGCCTGGCGGTGGTGCACGGCATCGTGATGGAGCACGGCGGCGCCATCACGGTGGACAGCGCCATCGGCCAAGGGGCCACCTTTCACCTGTACTTTCCGGCCGCACCGGGCGGCGCTGAGCTGTCGGCAGCACCCGACCCGGGCTTGGCCACCGTTGCCGCGCCGCCAAACACCGTGACCGTAGCCACCGCGTCCGCTGGCGCCGGCCGGCACATCCTGTGTGTGGACGACGATCCGGTGATCCTGCTCACCGACGAGGGTTTGCTGGGCCAGCAGGGCTACCGCGTCACCTGCCTGGGCAGTGGCGCCGAGGCGGTGGCGGCGCTGCGCGCTGCGCCGGACCGGTTTGACCTGGTGCTGACGGACTTCAACATGCCCGGCATGTCGGGCCTGGCGCTGGCGCGCGAGATTGCTGCGATCCGCAGCGGCCTGCCGGTGGTGATCTGTTCGGGCTACATCGATGCCGAGCTGCGCCAGCGCGCCGCCGAGCTGGGGGTGCGTGCGCTGGTGCCCAAGGAGCAGACGGTGGAGGCGCGGCTGCAGACGATCTCGCTCGTGCTGGGCCAGGCCGGGCCGGCGTGACGCCGGCCCGGCCCGACGGCTTGCTCAGCCCGCCAGCAACAGCCGCAGCACAAACGGCAGGATGCCGCCGTGCAGGTAGTAGTCCACCTCGATCGGGGTGTCGATGCGCAGCGTGACCGTCACTTCTTGCTGGGCGCCATCGGCGCGGTGGATCACCAGCAGCGCATCCCTTTGCGGTGCCAGCGCACCGTCCACCCGCACATCGATGCGTTCGTCGCCCTGCAGCGCCAGGCTTTGCCAGCTTTCACCGGGTTTGAACTGCAGCGGCAGCACCCCCATGCCCACCAGGTTGCTGCGGTGGATGCGCTCAAAGCTGCCGGCCACCACCGCCTGGATGCCCAGCAACGCGGTGCCCTTGGCGGCCCAGTCGCGGCTGGAGCCGGTGCCGTATTCCTCGCCAGCAAAAATCACTGTGGGCACCGTTTCGGCCTGGTACATCATCGCCGCG
>JANOBL010000403.1:0-5403 GCA_031411635.1 Betaproteobacteria bacterium | reverse complement strand
GAGACCGGCGGCCTGCGCCACACCAAGCCGCTGCCCGAGCGCGAGTGGACCGCCGACGCGCTGGCCGGCGCTGGGGTCCGGTAAACCGGCCGAGAAGCCAGCAACCCCGACGGGAGTCTCCACGATGCAACGCCGCACCCTGCTTCAGGGGCTGGCGGCCGGTGCGGTATTGCCGCTAGCCGGCCCCGCCAGCCCCCAGGCCAGCGCCACGATGGCCACTTCGGTGGCCACGCCAGCGGCCCAGCGCGCCGCCGCCTTCCGCGATTTGCTGGACACGCCAGCGCGGCCCAGCCCGCTGGCCCAGCGCAGCCAACTCAGCGGTCTGGCGCGGGCCGGTAACCGCCTGGTGGCGGTGGGCCAGCGTGGCCATGTGCTGACCAGCGACGACGCCGGCCAGCACTGGCAGCAAGCCGAGGTGCCGGTCAGCAGCGACCTGGTGGCGCTGAGTTTTGCCACCCCCGAGACCGGCTGGGCGGTGGGCCATGACGGCGTGGTGCTGAAGTCGGTCGATGGCGGCCGGCGCTGGACGCGCCAGCTCGACGGCCGCGGCCTGGGTGGCTTGCTGTTGGCCTTTTATCAGCGCCACGGCGATCCGAAATGGCTGGCCGAGGCCCAGCGCCTGGCCGCCCAGGGGGCAGAGAACCCCTGGCTGGATGTGCACTTTGCCGACGCCAGCAACGGCTGGCTGGTGGGCGGCTTCGGCCTGCTGCTGCGCACTGCCGATGGCGGCCAGACCTGGCAGCCGCTGCTGCATGCCGCCGACAACCCCAAGGGCCTGCACCTGTACGCGGTGCGCCAGATGGCCGGCGAGACCTTCATCGTCGGCGAGCAAGGCCTGGCCTTGAAGTGGGATGCCGGCAGCAGCCGCTTTGCCGCGATGGCGCTGCCCTACGCCGGCACGCTGTTTGGCCTGATCGGCCATGAGCGTGCGCTGCTGGCCCATGGCCTGCGTGGCAATCTGCTGCGCAGCACCGATGCCGGCCGCAACTGGCAGGCCGTGGCCACCGGTGTGCAGGTGGGCTTGACCGCCAGCACGCTGGACGCAAGTGGCCGTTTCGTGATCGTCAGCCAGGCCGGCCATGTGCTGGTCAGCAACGACGACGGCGCCAGCTTTGCGCCGCTCAAGCTGGCGCAGCCGCAGCCCGCCGCGGCGGTGGCCGCCGCCGGCCCGGGTGTGCTGGCCGTCGCCGGCCCGCGCGGTGTGCACCTCCAGCCCCTGTCCTGAAAGAGCCCGCAGCATGCATGCCGTATCTGCCCCCCTGGATGCCGTGCCCGTATTGCCGGACACGCTGGACAACTTTGACGCCCAAAGCGGCTCGCTGCTGGAGCGCGCAGTCTTCAACCACCGCCGCGCGGTGATGTTGGTCTGCGCGCTGGTCACCGTGCTGCTGGCGGTGCTGGCGCTGACCCGGCTGACCCTGTCGGCCAGCTTCGAGAAGATGATTCCGCGCAGCCATCCCTACATCCAGGCCTACCTGGAAAACCGCGCCGAGCTGCGTGGCCTGGGCAATGCGCTGCGCATCGTGGTGCAAAGCCGCAACGGCGACATCTTCGATGCCAAGTACCAGCAGACGCTAAAAGCAGTGCACGATGAGATCTTTCTGACGCCAGGCGTGGACCGGGCCTGGGTCAAATCGCTGTGGGCGCCGGGCGTGCGCTGGACCGAGGTCACCGAAGAGGGTTTCCAGGGCGGCCCGGTGATGCCCGACAACTTCGACGGCTCAGCCGCCAGCACCGAGCGCCTGCGCAACAACATCGCACGCGCCGGCATCGTCGGCAGCCTGGTGGGCACCGATTTCAAGTCCAGCATGCTGGTGGTGCCGCTGCTCGATACCGACCCCGGCACCGGGGCACGGCTGGATGTGCGGGCGCTGTCAAAAGCGCTGGAGACGATCCGCAGCAAGGTCGAGGCCGGCGGCCAGGCGCAGATGCAGGTGATCGGTTTTGCCAAGCTGGTGGGCGATCTGATGGAGGGCCTGGTGCAGGTGGCGCTGTACTTTGGCCTGGCCGCGCTGATCGCCAGCGCCATTCTCTGGGCCTATACCCGCTGCATGCGTTCCACCGCACTGGTGATGGCCTGCTCGCTGGTGGCGGTGGTGTGGCAGCTTGGCCTGGTGGCGGCCTTGGGCTTCGAGCTGGACCCGTACTCGATCCTGGTGCCGTTTCTGGTCTTCGCCATCGGCGTCAGCCACGGCGCGCAGAAGATGAACGGCATCATGCAGGACATCGCGCGTGGTGCGCACCGGCTGGTGGCCGCGCGCTATACCTTCCGTCGGCTGTTCCTGGCCGGGATGACCGCGCTGCTGGCCGATGCGGTGGGCTTTGCGGTGCTGATGGTGATCGACATCGCGGTGATCCAGGACCTGGCGCTGACCGCCAGCCTGGGCGTTGCGGTGCTGATCTTCACCAACCTGATCCTGCTGCCGGTGCTGCTGAGTTATGTGGGTGTCAGCCCGGCGGCTGCGGCGCGCACGCTGCGCGCCGACAGCGCCGCGGCGCAAAACCAGGGCTTCAACCGCTTGTTAACGCTGCTGGCGCGTTTTGTAGCGCCGCGCTGGGCGGCAGTCACGGTGATCGTCTCGGCCTTGCTGCTGGCCGGTGGTTATGCCGTCAGCACCCAGCTCAAGATCGGTGACCTGGACCCCGGTGCGCCCGAGCTGCGTGCCGACAGCCGCTACAACCGCGACAACGCCTATGTCACCGGGCATTACGCGCTGTCGTCCGACACTTTTGCGGTGATCGTCAAGACGCCCAAGGAAGGCTGTCTCAAATACGAGACCCTGGTCGAGGCCGACCGGCTGGCCTGGGCGCTGCAGCAGGTGCCTGGCGTGTTGACCACGCTGAGCCTGACCAACGCGGTGCGTCAGATCACCGCCGGCAGCAACGAGGGCAGCCCGAAGTGGCTGACCATCGCCCGCAACCAGGACGTGTTGAACTACGGCGCGCAACAGGCCAGTGTCAACAACCCGGATCTGTTCAACACCGACTGCTCGGTGATGCCGGTGATCGCCTACTTGAGCGACCACCGCGCCGAGACGCTGGACCGGGTGGTGCAGGCCGCCGACGGTTTTGCCCAAGACCATGCCAGCCCGGACCGCCAGTTTCTGCTGGCCGCCGGCAGCGCCGGCATCGAAGCCGCCACCAACATCGTCGTGCGCAAGGCCTGGGTGCAGATGCTGGGGCTGGTGTACGCGGCAGTGACGGTGTTGTGTTTCATCACCTTCCGCAATTGGCGCGCGGTGGTGGTGGCGGTGCTGCCGCTGGTTATCACCTCGGTGCTGTGCGAGGCGCTGATGGTGGCGCTGGGCATCGGCGTCAAGGTGGCCACATTGCCGGTGATCGCGCTGGGCGTGGGCATCGGCGTGGACTACGCGCTGTACCTGCTGAGTGTGCAACTGGCCCAGCAGCGTGCGGGGGTGCCGCTGGCCCAGGCCTGGCGTGTGGCGCTGCAGTTCACCGGCAAGGTGGTGGTGCTGGTGGGCATCACTTTGGCTGCCGGTGTGGCCACCTGGGCCTTGTCGCCGATCAAGTTCCAGGCCGACATGGGCCTGCTGCTGGCGTTCATGTTCGTCTGGAACATGGTGGGGGCGGTGGTGTTGATCCCGGCCTTGTCGCACTTTTTGCTGCCGACGCGGGCGTGAGTTCAAGCCCTGCGCGTGGCCACCCAGATGCTGGGCAGGATCAGCGCGGCGCCGGCGACGTGGTACCAGGCCGGCGCCTCGTCCAGCAGCAACCAGGCACTGAACGCTGCGTACACCGGGCCCAGGTACAGCACCAGCGCCGTCTTGGCCGCACCCAGCTCACGCAGCATGAATGAATACGCCTGGTAGGCCACCATGCCCGGCAGCACCGCTGCTGCCAGCACCAGGACAGCGGCGCGCAGGCTGAACGGCGGTGCCGGCAGCAGCGCCCACTCCAGCGCGGTGAACGGCAGCAGCACCAGGATGCCACCGCCGGTGATCGCCACCAGCCGCTCGGCCGTGCCCAGCCGTGACGGCCACAAGCGCAGCAGCACCGAGTAGGCGGTCCAGGACAGCGCGGCCACCACGATCCAGCCATCGCCCACGGTAAAGCGCACCGCCAGCAGGTTGCGCAATTCGCCTTTGGCGATGACAAACAACACGCCCGCCAAGGCCAGCGCCACACCCGCCGCCTGCGCTGCCGACATGCGCTCGCGCAATAAAAAAGCGCTGGCCGCCGCAATCGTGATCGGCGTGGCGGCGTAGATCAGCGCGATGTTGGCCGACGCCGTGCTTTGCCCGCCGATGTAGACAAACGCGCCGCAAATCCACATGCCAAGCCCGCCCAGCACCAGCAATTGCCACCACTCGGCCGCCAGCCAGGGTGCGCCATCACGCCGCAAGCCACGCCATGCCAGCGGCAGCATCAGCAGGAAAGCCAGGCTCCAGCGCAAAAGGGCCAGCGTGTGCGGGTTGATCACACCGGCTGCGGCGCGGGCGATCAGGTAGTTGGACGACCAGAACAGCGGCACGATCCACAGCAGGGCCTGGGCCAGGCGTTGGCGTTGGGAGGGGGTCACGGGTAAGGGCCGTTGGACTGGGTCCGGGTTGTGGGCAGCGCGCTGCAGGCCCGGGATTGTGCCGGCTGCGTGCTGCCGGCCAAGCCCACGGCCTAGCAGGCCTGGCTTGCAAAGACGCCGCGCGTGGCATCGGCCGGCGCTGCGCGCAACAGCGCGCTTCTGGTGCGGCCCGCCGCGCCGACATTGGCCTTTGGCGCACCCTGCCGGTGCATCTGCGGGCTGGCATTGGCCTGGCACGCCAGGTGCATGCGCTCTGGGCACTTGGCCCGTTGCTTGCTTGTATACCGATCAGAACACCAGCCGGCACACCTTTGCTGGCCCCACCCTGGCCACGCCCGGCCTCAAGCAGGAGAGAGAGCAGCTATGTCGCAAGCCATCTGGACCCGTCGTGACCTGATCAAGCGCGCTGGTGCGCTGGCCGCAGCCGGTGCCGCACCCATTGCCTGGGCGCAAAAACCGATCAGCGTGGGTTTTATCTACGTCGGCCCGCGTGACGACTATGGCTACAACCAGGCCCATGCCGAAAACGTGGCGCTGGTCAAGAAGATGGCCGGCATCAAGGTGGTGGAAGAGGAAAACGTGCCCGAGACGAATGCGGTGCAAAAAACCATGCAGGGCATGATTGCGCAGGACGGCGCCACCTTGCTGTTCCCCACCTCATTCGGCTACTTCGATCCGCACATGCTGGCGGTGGCCGGCAAAAACCCCAACGTGCGCTTTGCCCATTGCGGCGGCATGTGGACCAAGGGCAAGCACCCCGACAACACCGGCAGCTTCTTCGGCTACATCGACGAGGGCCAGTATCTCAACGGCGTGGTTGCCGGCCATGCCACCAAGAGCAGGAAGCTGGGCTTCGTGGCGGC
>JANOBL010000402.1:0-2004 GCA_031411635.1 Betaproteobacteria bacterium | reverse complement strand
GCCGCAGCCGCGCACCACGCAGGTCAGCGGGTCTTCGGCCACCAGCACCGGCAGGCCGGTTTCTTCGGCCAGCAGCCGGTCCAGATCACGCAGCAGCGCGCCGCCGCCGGTCAGCATCATGCCGCGCTCGGCGATGTCGGCGCCCAGCTCGGGTGGGGTTTGCTCCAGCGCGTTCTTGACCGCCGAGACGATCTGGTTCAGCGGGTCGGTCAGCGCTTCGAGGATCTCGTTGCTGCTGATCGTGAAGCTGCGCGGCACGCCTTCGCTCAGGTTGCGGCCCTTGACCTCGATCTCCTTGACCTCGCTGCCGGGGAATGCCGAGCCAATGCTTTTCTTGATCAGCTCGGCGGTGGGCTCGCCGATCAACATGCCGTAGTTGCGGCGGATGTAATTGATGATGGCCTCGTCGAACTTGTCGCCGCCCACCCGCACGCTGCCTTTGTAGACCATGCCGCCGAGCGAGATCACACCAACCTCGGTGGTGCCGCCGCCAATATCGACCACCATCGAGCCCGAGGCCTCGCTGACCGGCAGGCCGGCGCCGATGGCCGCAGCCATCGGCTCTTCGATCAGGAACACATCGCTGGCGCCGGCACCCAGCGCCGATTCACGGATCGCCCGCCGCTCCACCTGGGTGGAGCCGCAGGGCACGCAGATGATGATGCGCGGGCTGGGCCGCAAGACGGACCGAGGATGGACCATCTTGATGAACTGCTTGAGCATCTGCTCGGTGACGGTGAAATCGGCGATCACGCCGTCTTTCATCGGCCGGATGGCCTCGATGTTGCCGGGCACCTTGCCCAGCATCGCCTTGGCCTCCTTGCCAACCGCCTGTATCGTCTTCTTGCCTTGTGGGCCACCTTCGTGGCGGATCGAGACGACCGACGGTTCGTCCAGCACGATGCCCTTGCCACGCACGTAGATCAGCGTGTTGGCGGTGCCGAGGTCGATCGCAAGATCAGTGGAAAAGTAGCTGCGCAGGAATCCGTACATGGGACTGTCGGGCGGTCAGGGCCACCGCTGCGTTTGCGGCCGCGCCACTGGGGCGGGCGGCTGCAAAACGTCGCGGTGATCGGTTGTCTGGGCGGGGCCGGTTGGCGCGGCAAGGCCAGCGCACCGGGCAGCAAGTTTGGTTTGGGCAGGTAACGGACGGAGTCTTGAACCTGGGCCCGCAGGTCGGCATCGGTGGCTGCCTGGAGCCGGCCAAACCATGGCGCCAAGGCTGGTGGATAACCATAGATAATACCCTATCACCCCGGTGTTTCTTATCTCTGAAACCCGCTGCCGGACACCTCTCCCCATGGCCTTGACCCTGCAGGACGCCAGCCGCATTGCGCACCTGGCGCGCCTTGAACTCTCCGCCGCCGAAGCGCCAGACATGCTGGCCAAATTGAATGGCTTTTTTTCGATCGTCGAGCAGATGAGCGCGGTGGACACCACCGGCGTGGAGCCGCTGTACACCCCACTCTCGGCGGTGCAGGCGGTGACGCTGCGGCTGCGTGAGGATGTGGTCAGCGAGACCGATCAGCGTGAGGCCAACCAGCGCAGCGCGCCCTTGGTCGAAGACGGTTTGTTTCTGGTGCCGAAGGTCATCGAATGACACTGCATCAGATGGGCGTGGCCGAGCTGGGCCACGCGCTGGCGGCCAAGGCCGTGTCAAGCACCGAAGTCACCAGTCACCTGCTGGCCCGTATCGAGGCTCATCAAGCGCTGGGTGCGTTTTTGCAGGTGGATGCCGAGGGCGCGCTGGCCGCGGCACAAGCCGCCGATGCGCGCCGTGCGGCGGGTGAAAGTGCGCCGCTGCTGGGCGTGCCGATTGCGCACAAGGACATCTTCGTCACCACCGCGTTTGCCACCACCGCTGGCTCGAAGATGCTGGCCGGCTACCGCAGCCCGTTTGATGCCACCGTGGTGGCGCGGCTGGGTGCGGGTGAGCCCGGCGGCGCAGCCGGTGCCGGCGCAATCAGCCTGGGCAAGCTCAATTGCGACGAGTTTGCGATGGGC
>JANOBL010000401.1:0-2857 GCA_031411635.1 Betaproteobacteria bacterium | reverse complement strand
GGTCACCAGCACCGGTTTCAGGTTGGCGCGGGCGGCGTAGATGGCGGCGGAGTAACCGGCGGGGCCGGACCCCAGGATCAGCACCTGGGCGTGGAGGGTGGGCGTGCTCATGGCGTTGGTGTCGGGCAGGTTGGGGGTTAGGAGGCGATGCCGATGCAAGCGTTTCCGGCATCCACTCAGGAATTGTCACATGGGGCGTCAAAGCCCAAGCCGCAAGCCGGTCAATCGGCACAATAGGCAATCTGCACGCTAATTGCGCTTGTTTGGCCCGCCAACTCTTGCGTTTGTCACACAGACGGCGAGATCACACTACGGTCCGGAAGGGAAAACACCATGTCCATGCTGACCAATCTAGACCTGATCCGGCGGGTTCCGCTGTTCTCCATGCTCACCAACGACCAAGCGCAGGCGATTGCCGACAGCGTGGTCAAACGCCGCTTTCGCCGTGGTGAGCTGGTGGTGGAGCAGGGGCGCAAGAGCAATGCGCTGTTCATCCTGCTCAACGGGCGGGCCCGTGTGCTGACGTCCGACACCCGGGGCCGCGAGGTGATCCTGGCGGTGCTTGAAAGTGGCGATTACGTCGGCGAGATGAGCCTGATCGACAACGAGGCCCACTCGGCCACGGTGCGCTGCGAGATCCAGACCGACATGCTGATCCTGGGCCGCGCCGATTTCCAGCGCTGCCTGCCCGAGCATTCCACGCTGTCGTACTCGATCCTGCGTGGCCTGGTGCGCCGGCTGCGCCATGCCGACCGGCAGATCGAGTCGCTGGCCTTGCTGGATGTCTACGGCCGCGTGGCGCGCACCCTGCTGGAAATGGCCGAGGACGTGAACGGCGTCAAGACCATCCGCAGCAAGGTCTCACGCCAGGACATGGCCAAGGTGGTGGGCGCCTCGCGCGAGATGGTCAGCCGGGTGATGAAAGACCTGGAGGAGCGTGGCGTGATCGAGACTCAGGAAAACGGCTCGGTGCTGATCAAGGAACGCGCGCCGCAGCCGGAGTGATTTGCTCCCTCCCCCGGGCAGGGGGAAGGAGCAAGACCCGGCGCTGGCGCGGCCGGCCATGAGGTGATGCGCGACAATCCGACGTATGACCTTCCCGCTTGGATCCCTGGGTGCCGATGGCGCGGGGACTGTTGCTTCCCAGCGCAATCCCGGCACCGACCTCATGCCCCGCTGGCGGCTGCAGTTGCTGCTGCTGGGCGGCGGCTTGCTGTGGCTGCTGATGCTGCTGGCGCTGGTCACGCACCAGGCTGGTGATCCGGGTTTCTCCACCTCGGGCAATGGCGCTGCGGTGGCCAACAAGGCCGGCCTGGGCGGCGCCTGGGCTTCCGATCTGGCCTTGTTCCTGCTGGGTTATTCGGTCTGGATCCTGATGCTGATCGGCCTGCGCACCTGGCTGGCCGGGCTGGCGGTCTGGCTGCGTGGCCCGGCGCCAGGGGAGGCCTTGATGCGGCCAGGCTGGGTTTTCTGGCTGGGTCTGCTGCTGCTGCTGACTGCGAGCTGCAGCCTGGAATGGACACGCCTGTACCGGCTGGATGGCGCCTTGCCGGGTGGCCAGGCCGGCGGTGTGCTGGGTGCGGTGGCGGGCAGTATCTCGATGCGCTGGCTGGGGTTTGCCGGCTCGGGGGTGCTGTGGATCGCGGCCTGGGTGTTGGGCTTGTCGCTGGCATTCCGCTTCTCGTGGGCCAGGGTGGCCGACCAGCTTGGCTTCTGGATCGAGGGCCTGTGGCAGCGCCAGGCGGTGGCGCGCGAGGTCAAGGAAGACCTTCGCATTGCCGAGGTGCTGACCCGTGAACGCGAGCTGGTGGTCGAGGAAGGCCGCATCGAGGTCGAAGACCACCGGCCCATCGTCATCGAGGCGGCTATGGTGGAAGTGCCCAAGAGCACCCGCGTGGCCAAGGAGCGGCAAAAGCCGCTGTTCACCGAGCTGAGCGATACCAAGCTGCCGCAGGTTGATCTGCTGGACGCCGCGCCCGCCAACCGGGTGGAGTCGGTCACGCCCGAGTCGGTGGAGATGACCTCGCGGCTGATCGAGAAAAAGCTGCGCGACTTTGGCGTGGAAGTGCGGGTGGTGGCGGCCTCGCCTGGCCCGGTGATCACCCGCTACGAGATCGAGCCGGCCACCGGCGTCAAGGGCGCGCAGGTGGTGAATCTGGCCAAGGACCTGGCGCGCTCGTTGTCGCTGGTCAGCATCCGGGTGGTGGAGATCATCCCGGGCAAGACGACGATGGCGCTGGAGCTGCCAAACGCCAAGCGCCAGATGATCCGTCTGGCCGAGATCCTGGGCTCGCAGATCTACCACGATGCCAGCAGCCAGCTCACGATGGGCCTGGGCAAGGACATCGTCGGCGCGCCGATGGTGGCCGATCTGGCCAGGATGCCGCATTGCCTGGTGGCCGGCACCACCGGCGCGGGCAAGTCAGTCGGCATCAACGCGATGATCCTGTCGCTGCTTTACAAGGCCGAAGCGCGCGATGTGCGGCTGATCCTGATCGACCCGAAGATGCTGGAGATGAGCGTCTACGAGGGCATTCCGCATCTGTTGTGCCCGGTGGTCACCGACATGAAGCAGGCCGCCAATGCGCTGAACTGGTGTGTTGGCGAGATGGAGCGGCGCTACAAGCTGATGAGCAAGCTGGGTGTGCGCAACCTGGCCGGCTACAACAAGAAGATCGACGACGCTGCCGAGCGGGGCGAGCTGATGGGCAACCCCTTCAGCCTGACGCCCGAAGCGCCCGAGCCGCTGACGCGGCTGCCGTTTGTCGTCGTGGTGATCGATGAGCTGGCCGACTTGATGATGGTGGTGGGCAAGAAGATCGAGGAGCTGATTGCCAGGCTGGCGCAGAAGGCCCGC
>JANOBL010000400.1:0-3337 GCA_031411635.1 Betaproteobacteria bacterium | reverse complement strand
GGCCACGATCAAGCAGGTGGCGGTGCTGGACTGCACCAGGCTGGTCACGCCCAGCCCGGCCGCCATGGCCGCCAAGCGGTTGCCAAAACTGCGCGCCAGCACATGGCGCAGGTTCTCGCCAAACACCCGCAGCATGCCGGTGCGCACGATGTGCGTGCCCCACACCAGCAGTGCGATGGCGGCCAGCAGGTTCAGAAGGTGGATCACTTGGGGCCGATCATGGGCAGAAGCGAGTTTGTATTTTGCGGTGCGGCCGGCAGCCACGGCTGGCCGCACATCCTGCCTTGTAACCCGAGCCGGGCCGGCACGGTGCGTGCATTAGCACTGGATTGCGGGGCTGGGCGGCCCGAGTGCGGCGCCTTACCCACTACACTGCTGCCCCTGCGTCGGGCCGACCGACGCTCTTGTTCCACAGCCCCTGGATCCACACCATGCCCCGCTGTGCTTTGAAGGCCTTGCCGGCCTGCGCAACCTTGGCCGCGCTGGTTTTTGCCAGCACTGCGCCAGCGCAAACCAGCCGCCCGTTCCCGCCCACCGCGTTGCGTGGTGAGCTGCTGATCACCCAACCGCCCGAGGTGCAGCTCAACGGCCAGCCGGCGCGCTTGTCGCCGGGCTCACGCATCCGCGGCCGCAACAACATGCTGCAGATGTCGGCCTCGCTGGTGGGCCAGCCCATGCTGGTGCACTACACCCGCGAGCCCTCAGGCGGCGTGCACGAGGTGTGGATCCTGACGCCAGAAGAAGCCGCCCGCAAACCCTGGCCCAGCAACGCCGAGGACGCCCAGCGCTGGCTGTTCAACCCCGCCGCGCAGACCTGGACCAAGCGATGACCACCCCCACCACTCCCGTCAGCAAAAAAGTCTATATCCGCAGCTTTGGCTGCCAGATGAACGAGTACGACGCCGGCAAGATGGCCGATGTGATGCACGCGGCCGAAGGCTACGAGCCCACCAGCGACCCCGAACAAGCCGACCTGATCCTGTTCAACACCTGCTCGGTGCGCGAGAAAGCGCAAGAAAAAGTGTTCTCCGACCTGGGCCGCGTCAAGCACCTGAAGGCCAAGGGTGTGCTGATCGGCGTGGGCGGCTGCGTGGCCAGCCAGGAGGGCGCGGCCATCCTGGACCGGGCGCCGTATGTGGACGTGGTGTTCGGCCCACAAACCCTGCACCGGCTGCCGCAGTTGCTGGCGGCCCGCCAGGCGTTGAACCGGGCCCAGGTGGACATCAGCTTCCCGGAGATCGAGAAGTTCGACCACCTGCCGCCGGCCAAGGTGGACGGCGCGTCGGCCTTTGTTTCGATCATGGAAGGTTGCAGCAAATACTGCTCGTACTGCGTGGTGCCCTACACCCGGGGCGAAGAGGTGAGCCGGCCGTTTGACGATGTGCTGCTGGAGGTGGCCGGCCTGGCCGAGCAAGGTGTCAAGGAAGTGACCTTGCTGGGCCAGAACGTCAATGGCTACCGCGGCAAGATGGGTGACACATCAGAAATCGCCGACTTTGCGCTGCTGCTGGACCATGTGCACGAGATCCCCGGCATCCAGCGCATCCGCTACACCACCAGCCATCCGAATGAATTTGGCCAGCGCCTGATCGACGCCTACGGCCGCTTGCCCAAGCTGGTGAACCATTTGCACCTGCCGGTACAGCATGGCGCCGACCGCATCCTGATGGCGATGAAACGTGGCTACACGGCGCTGCAGTACAAAAGCTCGATCCGCAAGCTGCGCCAGGTGCGGCCCGACATCAGCCTGTCCACCGATTTCATCGTCGGTTTCCCGGGCGAGACTGAAGAGGATCATCAGAAATCACTGCAACTGATTGAACACATTGGCTTCGACGCCAGCTTCAGCTTTGTCTTCAGCCCACGCCCGGGCACACCGGCCGCCAACCTGGCCGACCAGACGCCGCAAGACCTGAAGCTGAAACGGCTGCAGCAACTGCAGGCCTTGATCGAAAGCAATGTGCAGCGCATCAGCGCCAGCCGGGTGGGCACGCTGCAAACCATCCTGGTCGAAGGCCCCAGCCGCAGGCCTGGCCCCAGCGGCGCGGCCGAGCTGATGGGCCGCACCGAGTGCAACCGCATCGTCAATTTTGACGGTGGGCCGCTGGCATCCCGGCTGCTGGGGCAGATGACCGAGCTGCGCATCACGCAGGCCTTGCCGCATTCGCTGCGCGGTGCGGTGATCCTGCAAGATCACGCGCTGCCGGCCTGAGCATCAGCGCCAGCCGCGCCACCACAAGGTCAGCGCCGCCACCACCACCATCGCGCCGTAGGTGGCCATGCGGCCGTCGCGGCCGGTCAACACCAAGCCAGCCAGCAGCGCCAGTGTGCTGGTGGCCATCGTCCAGCCGGCCAGACCCCGCCAGGCCACGGCTTGCAACTCGCGCCGCCACAGCAGCTTGGCCAATGCCGACGCCACCAAGCCCAGCACCACGGCCGGCGCAAGCAAGTTGGCGACATGCCAAAAAACATCCAGCGGGCCCATGGTTGACAATCGCTGCGCGCCCGGCTTGACCCAAGTCAAACCCCGGCACGGGGGGTAAGGGCTGGCCCGCTGGCCGGCCGGAAAGCAAATTCTATAATCGGGCCATGAGTGTGTTCACCCTGGGACTGAACCACACCACCGCGCCGGTTGACCTGCGTGGCCGTTTTGCGTTTCCGCCCGATCAGCTTTCGCCGGCCTTGCGCGGCTTTCGTCAGCGCCTGGCGCGCGCGCTGCCCGAGGCCGCGCTGCTGTCCACCTGCAACCGCACCGAGCTGTATGTGGCGGCCGACGTCGCCCAGGCCAACGCGCTGGTCAGCCCGGCAATCGACTGGCTGGCGGCGCAAGGCGGAGTCAGCGGCGATCAGTTGCGCCAACACACCTACGTGCTGGAGCAGCACGACGCGGCACGCCACGCCTTCCGCGTCGCGTCGGGGCTGGATTCGATGGTGCTGGGCGAGCCGCAGATCCTGGGCCAGATGAAGCAGGCGGTGCGCGAGGCCGATGCCGCCGGCACCTTGGGCACCACCTTGCACCAGTTGTTCCAGCGCTCGTTTTCAGTCGCCAAGGATGTGCGCACCTCGACCGAGATCGGCGCGCATTCGATCAGCATGGCGGCCGCGTCGGTGCGGCTCGCGTCGCAGCTGTTCGAGGACATGAGCGAGCTGAAGGGGCTGTTCGTCGGCGCGGGCGAGATGTTCGAATTGGTCGCCACCCCTTTCGCCGCGAAGAAGCCGCGCTCGATGGCGTTGGCCAACCGCACCCGAGAACGAGGCGAGAAGCTCGCGAGCAAATTCAACGCCGAGGTGGTGCCGCTGGCCGATCTGCCGCAGCGCCTGGGCGAGTTCGACGTGG
>JANOBL010000399.1:0-2328 GCA_031411635.1 Betaproteobacteria bacterium | reverse complement strand
GTCTTCAGCCACCAGCTTGGCCAGGTTTTCCCACAGGCGTTGCTCGTCGCCTCGGCGTTTTGGCGCGATCGCCAGGCCATGCACCGGCACCGGGAACGGCAGCGGTTTTAAGTGGATGTGATCGTGCTCGGCGGCGTCGTGCAGCACTGCGTCAAAGTGCAGCTCGTCCACCTTGGCGATGGCGCAGATATCGCCCGGCAGCGCCCGCGGCACCTCGACATGGGATTTGCCCTGCAGCATGTACAGGTGCGCCACCTTGAACGGCTTGCGGCCATCGCCGACATAAAGCTGGCTGCCGGTGCTGATCGTGCCCTGGTGCACCCGCAGCACGCCCAGCTTGCCGACATACGGGTCCACCGTCACCTTGAACACATGGGCCAGCACATGCAGCGCCGGGTCGGGCTGGGCATGCATCAGCTTGGCCGCTTCGCCCTCGCCATTCAGAAAGTCCGGCGGGTTGCCTTCCCCGGGGTGCGGCAGCAGCCGGTGGATGATGTCCAGCAGCTCGGCCACACCGGCGCCGCTGCGGGCTGAGACAAAACACACCGGGATCAAGTGGCCCTCGCGCAGCGCCTGCTCCAGCGGCGCATGCAGCTCGCTGGCGTCGATGTCGCCATCGTTCAGGTAGCGGTCGACAAAGGCCGCGTCCACCTCCACCACTTGTTCGACCAAGGCCCGGTGCGCCCCGTCCACCGCAGCAAAATCGCTGTGACCGCTGCGGTTGTAAAAACAGTCCACCACCTTGCTGCCGTTGCCATCGGGCAGGTTCAGCGGCAGGCATTCTTTGCCAAAGGTGGCCTGGATCTGCGCCAGCAGCGCGGCCAGATCCACGCCGGGTGCGTCGATCTTGTTGACGATCAGCAGCCGGTCCAGCCCACGCTCGGCGGCTTGCTGCATCAGCCGCACGGCCATCGGTTCGATGCCGGCGACGGCATTGATCACGATTGCCGCCGTTTCCACCGCCTCCAGCGCCGGCAGGCTTTGGCCGATGAAGTCCGGCGCGCCGGGGGTGTCGATGAAATGGATGCGGCTGCCCGACCAGTGGGTGTGCATCAGCGCCGAGTTCAGCGAGTGCTGCAGCCGGCGCTCCAGCGGGTCAAAGTCGCTCACCGTGCTGCCGCGCTCCAGCGTGCCGGCGCTGGTGATCGCGCCCGAGGCCAGCAGCAGCGCCTCGCAGAGGCTGGTTTTGCCGGCTGCCGCCGGGCCGACAAACGCCAGCGTGCGGATGTCGGCCACCGTGACGGTGCCGGCGGATGGTGTGCTTGGCATGGGCGCTTCTCCTCAAGGTTGACGCCTGCCATCGGCACCATTGCGGCAGGCAGGCGCCCGGTCAGCCTATGCCGGATGGCGGTACCTGGCAAGGTCTCAACCGTCGCCTTTTACACCCGCAGTCCGGGTGCCGCTCGCTTCGACCCCACAAGCGCCACCTGGTTGGGCTGCCACCGCCGCGCCTTGGCGTGGTTCGACGGCGCGCCCCTGCGCGTGATCATCGAAATGGTCAGCCTGAAGTTGACGCCGGTCACGATGGCTGGCCATGCCGCAAACCCAGCAAGCGCTGGCCGCTCAGGGCGCGATCGCGCACGCCGGATCGCCGGCCGAGTTGCAGACCCTGATCGACCACGACCGCAGACGCCACGGCCGCCTCATCGAAAAACGCGGCATCCGTGCAGAATGAATTCACCCACACCGTGCCGGAGGCAGACCTGCCATGAAACGCCGCAACGCTCTTTCGTCCCTGGCCGGCATGGCCGGCGTGGCCGCCATGGCCGCCGCATTGGCCGCCGGCCAGGTGCTGGCGCAAGCCCCCGAGTGGCCGTCCGCCAGGCCCATCACCTACGTCGTGCCGTTCACGGCCGGTGGCTCCACCGACGTGGTCGGCCGCACCCTCGCTGAAAAGCTGCAATCGGCGCTGAAGCAGACCGTCGTGGTGGACAACCGGCCGGGCCAGGGCGGCGGCATCGGTGCTTCGGCCGTGGCCAAGTCGGCACCCGACGGCTACACGCTGTTCGGCGGCACCATCAGCACCCATGCCATCAACGCCAGCCTGTACAAGAACCTGTCGTACGACCCGGTGAAGGATTTTGAACCGGTCGCGCTGGTGGCCTTCCTGCCCAACGTGCTGCTGGTCGACCCCAAGCTCGGCGTCAACAACGTGGCCGAGCTGGTGGCGCTGCTGAAAAAAGACGAGAAGAAGCGCAGCTTCGCGTCGTCGGGCGCTGGTACATCGACCCACCTCGCCGGCGAGTTGTTCTCCGACCTCATCGGCGTGCCGCTGGCGCACATTCCCTACAAGGGCACGCCGCCAGCGATGGTCGACGTGTCCTCGGG
>JANOBL010000398.1:0-3524 GCA_031411635.1 Betaproteobacteria bacterium | reverse complement strand
AGACCATCGGTGACAAGATCGCACCGCTGGTGGGTGCAGCGCCGGGTGAACTGGTGGTGGCCGATTCCACCTCGGTGAATCTGTTCAAGGTGTTGTCAGCCGCGCTGGCGTTGCAGCGCGAGTCCCAACCGCAGCGCACGGTGATCGTCAGCGAGCGCAGCAACTTTCCCACCGATCTGTACATCGCCGAATCATTGGGCCGGCAGTTTGGCAATGCGCTGCGGCTGGTGGATTCACCCGAGGCGATACCGGCCGCGCTGGACGACAACTGCGCGGTGTTGATGCTGACGCAAGTGAACTACCGCACCGGCCATCTGCACAACATGGCTGCATTGAGCGCCGCCGCGCATGCCGCTGGTGCGCTGGCGGTGTGGGACCTGGCGCACTCGGCCGGTGCACTGCCGGTGGCGCTGAACACCGACGGTGCCGACTTTGCCGTGGGCTGCGGCTACAAGTTCTTGAACGGCGGCCCCGGCGCCCCCGCCTTTGCCTGGGTGCGACCAGTGCACGTGGCGCGCGCCTGGCAGCCATTGGCCGGTTGGCATGGGCATGCGGCACCGTTTGCGTTTGAGCCGGGTTATCAACCTGCCGCTGGCATCACGCGTTATCTGTGTGGCACACCGCCGGTGCTGGCGATGGCGGCGCTGGACTGCGGCGTAGACACTTTGCTGGCGGCCCAGCCCTTGGGTGGCATGGCGGCGCTGCGCCGGAAGTCACTGGCGTTGACGCGCTTGTTCATCACGCTGGTGCGGGAACAAGTGCCCGGCCATGGCCTGCTTTTGGCATCGCCCGACCACGATGCAAGCCGTGGCAGCCAGGTCTGCCTGAGTTTTGATCCAGCATCCGTCGCTGGCCGCGAGGCGGCGGCCTACGCTGTTGTGCAGGCGCTGATCGCCCGCGGTGTGGTGGGCGATTTCCGCGCCGGCGATGCGGCCTCCGGCCTGGCCGACATCCTGCGTTTTGGCGTGACACCGCTGTATACCCGGTACATCGATGTCTGGGATGCGGTGGCGCACCTGAAAGCGGTGCTGGACAGTGGTGAATGGCGTGCTCCGCATTTCAACCAACGGGGGGTGGTGACATGAGTTGCCCGTATTCACCGTCGGATGCGTTACCGGGCGATCCAGCGCCGCGCCACGAGCACGCGCAGCTCGACTTCTCAAAAGACATGAGTTACGGCGATTACCTGCAGCTCGATGCGCTGCTGGGTGCGCAGCACCCGTTGTCGCCGGCGCATGACGAGATGCTGTTCATCGTGCAGCACCAGACCAGCGAGCTGTGGATGAAGCTGATGCTGCACGAGCTGCGCGCGGCGATCGCGGCGGTGGCGGCCGACCGGCTGGCACCGGCCTTCAAGATGCTGGCCCGCGTCTCGCGCATCATGGAGCAGCTTGTGCATGCCTGGGATGTGCTGGCCACGATGACACCGCCCGAGTACAGCGCGTTGCGGCCTTACCTGGCGCAATCGTCGGGCTTCCAGAGCTGGCAGTACCGCTGCATCGAGTTTTCACTCGGCAACAAGAATGCTGCAATGCTGAAACCCCATGCCCATGCGCCAACCCGGCTGGCCGAGGTGGAAGCGGCCTGGCGCGCACCGTCGCTGTACGACGAATCCTTGCGCCTGCTGGCGCGGCGTGGCCTGGTGCTGCCTGACACGCACACCCAGCGCGACTGGACCCAGCCCTACAGCGCCAGCCCAGAGGTGGAGCAGGCCTGGTTGACGGTGTATCGCCATCCCGACATCTACGCCGGCAAAGGCCCGTTCTGGGATCTGTACCAGCTTGGCGAAGAGCTGACCGATCTGGAAGATGCGTTCCGGCTCTGGCGCTTTCGCCATGTCAGCACCGTCACCCGCATCATCGGCCACAAGCGCGGCACCGGCGGCACCAGCGGCGTGGCCTACCTGCGGCGCATGCTGGATGTGGAGTTGTTTCCGGAGCTGTGGCAGTTGCGCACCGATCTGTGATCGGGGCGCGGACCCACCCGTCAATCGATCGTCACTTTTGCCTCCTTCACCAGCCTGGCGAACTTCTCGGTCTCGGCCTTGATCTGCTGCGCCATCTGGTCGGCGCTGTTGCCGATGGGCTCGGCGCCGATCTCGGCCATGCGCTTGCGGAAGTCGGGCGACTGGATCACCTTGACCATCTCGCTGTTCAGCCGGGCCAGCACATCCTTGGGTGTGGCCACCGGCGCCAGCACGCCAAACCAGGTGCCGATGTCAAAGCCCTTCAGCCCGGCTTCGTCCAGCGTGGGCACGTCGGGCAGCGCCGATGAGCGCTTGGCCGTGGTGACCGCCAGCGCGCGCAGCTTGCCACCCTTGATGTGCTGCAGGATAGGCGTGACGGTGTCAAACGACATCGTGATCTGGCCGCCCAACAAGTCGGTGGCCAGCGGGCCGCTGCCCTTGTAGGGGATGTGGCCCAGCTCGGTGCCGGTGAGGTTTTGAAACTGGGTGCCGATCAAATGCTGGGCCGTGCCGTTGCCGTTGGAGCCGTAGGTCGATTTGCCCGGTTGCGCCTTCAGCAGTGCCACCAGCTCGGCCAGGTTCCTGGCCGGGGTGCTGGCATTGACCACCAGCACATTGGGCACCAGCGCAATCTGGGTGATGGGTGCAAAGTCTTTCTGAAAGTCGTAGGGCAGTTTCTTGTAGACGCTGGTGGCAATCGTGTGGTGCACCGCACCGATCAGCAAGGTGTAGCCATCCGGTTTGGACTTGGCCACGTAGTCTGCGCCCAGCGTGGCGCCGGCACCGGCCTTGTTTTCGACGATCACCGTCTGGCCCAGCGCGGTGGACAGTTTTTCGCCCAGTGCACGGGCCAGCACGTCGGTGGTGCCACCGGGCGGGAAGGGCACAACCAGGCTGATCGCTTTGCCGGGCCAGGCCTGGGCCATGGCGCCACTGGCCGACACGGCGAGCACCAGGCAAGTAGCCAGCCGCCTGGCAACGCTGCGGCGCGACGGGTTTTGAGGTTTGTTCATGTTTGTCTCCTGGGGCTGTACCCTGGCCTAACGCTGGTTGTTGGCGGCCAGCAGCGCGCACACCGCCTGCGTGACATCCGCCGTGCTGGCCTGGCCGCCCAGATCGCGGGTGTGCAGCGCCGGGTTGGCGGTCACCTGCTCGATGGCCTGCATCACAAGCCGGGCGGCCTCGGCTTCACCCAGGTGCTCCAGCAGCATCACCACCGACCAGAAGGTGCCCACCGGATTGGCCAGGCCCTGGCCCATGATGTCGAACTCCGAGCCGTGGATCGGCTCGAACATCGAGGGGTAGCGGCGCTCCGGGTCGATGTTGCCGGTCGGCGCGATGCCCAGGCTGCCGGCCAGCGCGGCGGCGAGGTCGGAGAGGATGTCGGCGTGCAGGTTGGTGGCGACGATGGTGTCGAGCGTGGCCGGGCGATTGACCATGCGCGCGGTGGCGGCGTCGACCAGTTCCTTGTCCCATTTGACGTCGGGAAACTCCTTCGAAACCTCCAGCGCGATCTCGTCCCACATCACCATCGCATGGCGCTGGGCGTTGGATTTGG
>JANOBL010000397.1:0-3184 GCA_031411635.1 Betaproteobacteria bacterium | reverse complement strand
TGCACTGAAACCCAATCGGGACTTGACAGGTAGCCGGGAGTTTCTAGTTCCCGGCCCCCACACCACCCACCGTGCGGGTCCGCAGTGGGCGGTTCATGCAAAGTTTCATACCCACCCTCACGGGCTGCGCACGGAATGCGCACAAGACCGGCATCTTGGGCCTGCGTGCCAATCGACTGACCCGGTCAGGTTTATCGCCGAGTATCGAGTCGCCCGTTGCTCCGCCCTGCTTCGCGTGTGCGGTCCAACATGCACGGCAGGATCGGCGGGTCAGCGCCGGGCTGCTCCCAAGCGGCCCCGCCACCCCTCGTCGGGGGTCGGCTGCGGTACCCCCCAGCCGGGGGCGCCCTCTATGCGCGCATGAAGCCGATGTTGCGCGCCGATCCAAAGTTGCGCAGGTTCGGCAACACCAGATCAAGTTGGCCATCGGCCAAACCCCACCAGCGCAACAGCGTGGCCGCGTACTGGTCCACCGACAGGCCCGGGATCCAGCGGCCTTGCAGCTCAAAGTCGTCCGAGCCCACATCGTCGGGCCCACCCAGCGCCAGCGCCGGGTAGCGGCCATAGGTTTGGCGGCCCGCCACCGCGCCGCCCATCACCAACTGGTGGTTGCCCCAGGCATGGTCAGTGCCCAGGCTCTCGTTCGGCGCCAAGGTGCGGCCAAAGTCGCTCTCGGTGAACAGCGTCACCCGGTCGGTCATGCCGATGGCTTTCAAACCCTGCCAAAACGCGGCCAGCGCGTCGGCCATGCTGCCCAGCAAGCCGGCATGCTCACCTTCCAGCGCGCTGGCGCCCACCTGGAAGGCATGGTTGTCAAAGCCGCCCATCTGCACAAAAAAGATCTGCCGCGTGCCCCGCACCGTGGCGCGGCCGTGCACAAAACGCGCCACCTGGTAAAGCTGGGCCGCCAGGTCGTTGCTGAACAGGCCGTCCTGGATGTACGCGGCAAACGCGCCGGCCAGGCCGCTGGCATCGGTGGCCGGATCGGGGGTTTCGGCGATCAGCGCGCTCAAGCGCTGGTCCAGCTCAAACGACTCGCGTGCGGTGCCGGCGTAGGCCTCGGCCAGCGGGCTTTTCTGGGCCTCGCGCATGATGGCTTCCAGCGCCGCATGGCGTGCCGCCAGCGGCGCTTCGATGCCAAAACCATAGGCGCCAAAGTCGGCACCCGGGCCGGGCAGCACCCACGGTGCGCTGATATCGGAAAACGTGAATTGCGCATTGCCACCAAACGAGATTGCCGGGTTGGTGGTGGCCATGGCCTGCGCCGCGCGGCCACCCCAGCCGGTGCGCTGGCCGGCCAGCGAGCCTGCGGCCTCCCACAGCAACTGCTGGTCGGCATGCGAAAACAGGCTGTCGGGCAGCAGCGGATCGCCGTCCGCCGCCGCACGGTACTGGGCTTTGCTCAGCGGTGCGTACAGCGGGCCGACATTGAACACCGGCGCCAGCGCGCCGTCGGCCCAGGCGCCGGCCAGCGCACCCATCGCCGGGTGCAGGCCGTGGTCGGCGTCCAGCGGCACCAGGGATGAGCGCGGCAGCGCCAATGCGCCACGCACCGCGCTGTACTGGGCATGGCGGCTGGCGTCGCGCGGCGGAATCATGTTGATGCCGTCATTGCCGCCGTAGAGAAACAGGCAGACCAGGGCTTTGTAGTCATCCCCGGCAGCGTTGGCGCCGGATGACAGCAGCGGGCCCAGCAACGGTGCGCCCAGGCCGGCAGCGCCCAGTGCGCCGCCCCAGCCCAGCAGGCTGCGTCGCGACAGGCCGCCCGGCTTGCGATGGTGAAGAGGTTGGGACATCGTGAAACTCCTGGCGGTGTACAGCGGTAAACCGCTCAATTGAGCACCTGGTAAGCCGGCGAGGCCAGCACCAGGTAGGCGGCCGTGCGCACCCGCCGGGCACGCCAGTCCGGATCGGCATCATCGGCCGGCTGGGCATTCACGGCGTTGATCACCTGGGCCCGGGTGGCCGTGCTGATGCGTGCACCGGTGGTCAGCGCGGCGATGCGGTCCACCAGCTTGGCAGGGTCTGCCGCATCGGCCAGGAACGCATCCAGCACCACGTGGCTGCCGATGGCGCCGGGCACGCTGGCATCGGCCTCCATGCCACCCCACATGAACAACTGGTTGACGTAGTTGAGCCGGGCAAACGCGGTGTTGACGTTGTAGATGCCAAACGCCGGCCCCACCAGCCGGGTGCCGGCCACCGGGTAGCTGGGCGGGTAAAAGCCAAACACCGACGGCGCACGGAACATCGGTTGCCGCAACTCCTGGCCCCACCACCAGCCCAGGGCCCCGCCGTCGGTGCTGCCGTTGAAGGCGCGCAGCACGCCGGTCATCATCAGCACCGGCTCACGCAGCTTTTCGGCCACCAGCGGCGGTGCGCTGTTGCGGGCCTCGGTATCCAGCAATACAGCCGCCACGGTGGCGGCCAGATCACCCCGCACAGCCGTGCCAAAGGTGCGGCTGCCCTTGACAAAACGGCCGGCCTCGAACACCGCCGCCACCCGACGCACATAGGCCGGGCTGGGGTTGCTTTTGACCAGATGCTGGATCAACTGCCGGCCGATGAACGGCGCCATGTTGGGATGGCTGATCAGCGAGTCCAGCACCCGGTCCAGCGCCTGGGCCGGCGTGCGGGCGGCCGGCACCGTCTGGCCGCTGAGCAAACGGCGCGGCTGGCTGTCGGCAAAGGCCGGCTGGGCCACCATGTCGCCGCCAAAATAAGGGCAGTTGGCATTGGCCGGCCAGCAACCCGAGGGCGTGCTGCCACCGGCCGGGTAAGTCCAGCCGGTGAGCGAAAACGCGTAGTTGCGCACCACCTCGTTGTCATAGGTGGGCTGGCAACGGCCCCCCTGCAGGCTGCCATCCGGATTGAGCAAACAAGTGCCCAGCGAAAAAAGCTGCAGCAGCTCGCGCGAAAAGTTCTCGTTGGGCGCCAGCTTGTCGTTGTTCACATGGTCCAGATACTCGCCCATGATCGGCGACAGCGTCATCCGCCGCAGCACCTCGCGGTAGTTGCCAAAGGCGTTTTGCAGCAGCATGTTGTGGTAGTTGCGGTAGCCGTAGGTACCTGCCACCTCAAACTCCGACACCACCAGGATCTGCGCCAGCGCAAACGCCACGCGCTGGCGCAACTGGTCGGGCTGGGTCACCGCGTTGCGGTAAAAGTCCCATTGCAGCGGCTC
>JANOBL010000396.1:0-1694 GCA_031411635.1 Betaproteobacteria bacterium | reverse complement strand
CAACATCAACCTGCAGCTTGCCAAGGTCACCACCCTGGGCGAGCGGGTGGAAGACACGTTTTTGGTGGACGGCGCGGCGCTGCAGCAAACCCGGGCGCAACTGCAGATCGAAACCGAGTTGCTGGATGCCGCCGCGCCGGTGCGCTGAGCGCTGACCCAGGATCTGCATGTCCTTGCGCAGCATCAGCCCGGCCGAGACAGCCACCCACCTGGCGGGCTTTGATGCGCTGATCGACGCGCGCTCACCGGCCGAGTTTGCTGTCGACCATTTGCCCGGCGCGATCAACTGGCCGGTGCTGGACGACGAGCAGCGCCGGGTGGTGGGCACCTTGTACGTGCAGACCTCGGCGCTGGAGGCGCGCAAGCTGGGTGCGGCGATGGCGGCGCGCAATATTGCCGACCATCTGGACCGTTGGATCGCCGACAAACCACGCGATTGGCAGCCGCTGGTGTATTGCTGGCGCGGTGGGCAGCGCTCGGGCTCATTGGCCTGGTTTCTGGACCAGATCGGTTTCCGCACCGCCAGGCTGGCCGGTGGCTACAAGGGCTTTCGGGCGGTGGTGTTGCAAGACCTGGCGGCCTGGCCGCTACGCTTTGATTTTCATGTGCTGGCCGGCCGCACCGGCAGTGGCAAAACCCGTTTGCTGCAGGCCTTGGCGGCCGAGGGTGCGCAGGTGCTGGACCTGGAGGCACTGGCCCAACACCGGGGCTCGATCCTGGGCGGGCTGCCGGGCCAGCCGCAGCCGACGCAAAAACACTTTGATTCGAAGCTTTGGCAGGCGTTGCGCCAACTCGACCCACTGCGGCCGGTGTTTGTCGAGAGCGAAAGCAAGAAGATCGGCCAGTTGCAGTTGCCCGATGCGCTGATCAGCCACATGCATGCCAACGGCCAGGTGCTGCGGGTGGAGATGGCCGATGCCGCCCGGGTGCAATTGCTGCTGCAGGACTATGGTTTTTTTGCCCAGGATACCGAGCGCTTCTGCACCTTGCTGGACGGCCTGGTGGTGCTGCGCGGCCGCGAGACCGTGGGCCGCTGGCAGGCGCTGGCAAGGGCGGGGCTGTGGGCGGAAGTGTTTGGCCAGATGATGCGCGATCACTACGACCCGCTGTACCAACGCTCGATGGACCGCCACTTCAGCGGCCTGGCCCAGGCCCGCAGCGTGATGCTGGCCGATGGCGGTGATGCGGCGATGCGGCAAGCCGCCCGGCAACTGCTGGCCTGAAAAAAGCGCCCGCAGGCGCCTTTTCAACGCGGCTGCAGGGCAACTCAACCCATATGTAAACCGCCATTGCAACTGAAGTCGGCCCCGGTGGTAAAGCCCGAATCATCACCCGCCAGCCAGGCGCAGATCGAGCCGATCTCGTCCGGCGTGCCCAGCCGCTTGACGGGAATCGTCGCAACGATCTTCTCGAGCACCTCGGGCTTGATGGCACGGACCATGTCGGTGCCGATGTAGCCCGGGCTCACGGTATTGACGGTGACGCCCTTGTTGGCCAACTCCTGCGCCAGCGCCATCGTGAAACCGTGCATTCCGGCCTTGGCGGCCGAGTAATTGGTCTGGCCGGATTGGCCTTTCTCGCCGTTGACGGAAGAGATCTGGATGATGCGGCCCCAGCCTTTAGCTACCATGCCCGGCACCACCTGTTTGGTGACGTAGAACATGCTGTTCAGGTTGGTGTCGATCACCGCTTTC
>JANOBL010000395.1:0-2379 GCA_031411635.1 Betaproteobacteria bacterium | reverse complement strand
GTGTGGCCACGCGCCTTGGCCCACTTGGCCAAGTCGGTGTACAGGCCCTTGCGGTTCACTACCAGCGGCGCCAGCAGGCCCACATGCTGGCCTTTGTGATCCCGCAGAAGCTGCGCGGCGATGCTTTCCACACTTTGTGGTTTGACCTCGGCGCCGTCCTTGGTGCAGCGCTGGGTGCCCAGCTTGACCCACAGCAGGCGCAGAAAGTGCCAGACCTCGGTGGTGGTTGCCACCGTGCTCTTGCGGCCGCCACGTGACAGGCGCTGCTCGATGGCCACGGTGGGCGGGATGCCGTAGACCGCATCCACCTCGGGCCGGCCGGCCGGCTGCACGATGCTGCGGGCATAGGCGTTGAGCGATTCCAGGTAACGGCGCTGGCCTTCGTTGAACAAAATGTCGAAGGCCAGCGTGCTTTTGCCCGAGCCCGAGACGCCGGTGACCACGGTGAACTTGCCGTGGGGGATGGCGACGCTGAGGCTTTTGAGGTTGTGCTCCTTGGCGTTGACGATGCGGATGTTGTTGTTGGCTTGTCTGGCGGCTTGGCGGCGGGCTTGGATGATGGATTGCAGTGACTCACCCGTCTCACCCTCACCCCAACCCTCTCCTGCACGTTCTCCATGCGGGAGAGGGAGCCGCTCCCGCGCTTCGGGGGTTCCGATGCCCAGCGACGTTTCGTACTCACGCAAAGCCTTGCCAGTGAACGACGTGCCGTGCGCCTTCACGTCCTCCGGCGTGCCGCTGCACACCAGCTCACCGCCGGCATCGCCGCCCTCGGGGCCCAGATCGATGATCCAGTCGGCGCTGCGGATCACGTCCAGGTTGTGCTCGATGACGATCAGCGAATGGCCGGCCTCCAGCAGCTTGCGCAACGACCGCATCAGCTTGGCGATGTCGTCAAAGTGCAGGCCGGTGGTGGGCTCGTCGAACAAAAACAAGGTGCCACGTTTGGCAGCAGGCTGGCGTGGGCCAAGCGCTGCATCGGCCAGAAAACCCGCCAGCTTCAGACGCTGGGCTTCACCGCCCGAGAGTGTGGGCACTGGTTGGCCCAGCCGCACGTAGTCCAGCCCCACATCGACGATGGGCTGCAGCCTGGCGGTGACCAAGGTATCGCCGCTGAACACGATCATCGCCTCGGCGACGGTGAGTTCCAGCACATCGGCCACCGACAACTGGTAAGGCCCACGCAGCAGCTTGACCTCCAGCAGCTCGGCGCGAAAGCGCTTGCCATCGCAATCCGGGCAGCGCAGGTAGACATCGGACAAAAACTGCATCTCCACATGCTCAAAGCCCGAGCCGCCGCAGGTGGCGCAGCGCCCGTTGCCGGCGTTGAAGCTGAACATGCCGGCCGTGTAGTGGCGTTCCACGGCCAGCGGCGCAAACGCAAACAGCTTGCGGATCTCGTCGAATGCACCCACGTAGCTCGCCGGGTTGCTGCGCGCGGTTTTGCCGATCGGGCTTTGGTCGACAAACACCGCCTCGGCCAGCCAGTCCATGCCCAGCAGCGCATCGTGTTCACCCGCGCCCTCGGTGGGCTTGCCAAAGTGGCGCAGCAGTGCTGGCACCAGCACGTCCTGGATCAGCGTGCTCTTGCCCGAGCCCGAGACGCCGGTGATCACCGTCAGCCGCTGCAGCGGAAACACCACCTCCAGGTTTTTCAGGTTGTGCTCACGCGCGCCTTGCAGGATCAGCTTGGGCGTGGCCTCATTGACAAAGCGGCGCAGGCCGATGCCCACCTGCTTGCGGCCGCCCAGGTAGGCGCCGGTCAAGGTGTCGGCGTAGCGCGCGTTGTCGGGCGTGCCGTCAAACACGATCTGGCCACCCCGTTCGCCCGGGCCGGGGCCCATGTCGATCAGCCGGTCGGCCGCCAGCATCACCGCCGGGTCGTGCTCCACCACCACCAGCGTATTGCCGGCATCACGCAGCCGGTGCATGGCCTCGACGATGCGGTTCATGTCGCGCGGATGCAGGCCGATGCTGGGCTCGTCCAGCACAAACAAGGTGTTGACCAGGCTGGTGCCCAGCGCCGTGGTCAGGTTGATGCGCTGCACCTCACCACCACTCAAGGTGCGGCTCTGGCGGTCCAGCGTGAGGTAGCCCAGGCCCACATCACACAGGTAGCGCAGCCGCGTGCGCATCTCGTCCAGCAGCAGTTTGAGGGCGTCGTCCAGCATGGTGCTGGGCAGGCTCAAACCGTCAAAATAGCTGCGCAGCCGCTGGATGGGCAGCATCATCAAATCATGCAGGCTCAAGCCCGGCAGGGCTTGAAGTTGCCCACGCGTCCAGACCGCACCCACCGCCAGAAACCGCTTGGCCGGCAACTGCACCCCGTCCGCATCGGCCTGGCTGCCCAAGCGCCACAACAGCGCCTCCAGCTTGAGC
>JANOBL010000394.1:0-1946 GCA_031411635.1 Betaproteobacteria bacterium | reverse complement strand
TGAGCCGCGATTATTTCCGGCTGCGCAAGCCGACCGACCGGCGCATCTACGAGCTGGCGCGCAAGCATTGCGGCGAGCAGGACGAATGGCGAATTTCACTCGACCTGCTGCACAAAAAGACGGGCGCCAGCAGTCATTCGCGTGAGTTCAAGGCGATGGTGAAGGAACTCGCGGAGTTGAATCACTTGCCCGATTACAGCGTCGGACTCGACGATGACATGGTCGTCTTCCGCAACCGGCTTGCAGTGCAGCCAGAGAAGACGGTGGACATCAACTACCCGAAGCTCGATCCCGAGGCCTATCACTTCGCGAAGCAGGTGGCTCCTGGCTATGACGTGTACGTGCTGGAGCAGGACTGGCGCGAATGGTGGGTGCAGAGCGGAATGCCCGAATTGCACGCACCGGGCAAGGCGTTCATTGGGTTCTGCCGCAGCCGCTACCAGCGCAACCCGAATCCGTAGCGCGCTATGCCTGCCAGGGGTTGATGACAGTTGCGCGGGCTTGCTCGTATTCGCTGGTGTCGCGCGAGACAACCGTCAGGCCGTGATGCAGCGCAGTCGCGGCAATGATGAGGTCGGGTTGGGAGAAGGTGTGGCCAGCCTTGCGGCCTTCCTCGACCAGGAGGCGCCATTTCAGCATTACGTCTTCGCTGATCGGCAGGGCTCGCTGTTCAAACATCGGGCGCACTTTGAGTTGGAGCCAGTCATGCAGTTCGGCTCGGCGCGCCGGCTCTGCGACCTTCTCAATGCCAAACCGAATCTCGGCCAGCGTTACCACGCTGACGAATAACTGGTCGAGCGGCGTGGCCGCCACGAAGTTGACGACGCGCTGGTCGGGGCGCGGTTTGCGAAGTTCCGAAAGGACGTTGGTGTCGAGAAGCCAGCCGGTCACAACTCAATGTCCCTGACCGGCATGGCCTGGCGTGCAGGTTCGATCTCAATGTCACGCCAGGGAGACTGCTGCATGGCCTCAACCAGTGCCGCCCCGCTGCGTTCGCCTTTGAGGGCGCGGAATTCGTGGGCAGTGATAACAACTACTTCGTCGCGGCCGTGGACGGTGACGTGCTGCGGCCCTTCGCTGTGGGCCTTGCGGACGAGTTCGCTGAAGCGAGCCTTGGCGTCCTGCAGCACCCAGTAGCCTGGCAGCTGCTCCGTGTGGGTTCTCGTGTCCTTGCTCATGAGGCATCCCTTTTAATTCTAGTCAGTCTGACTAGAATAGCACCGCTCTCACTGTGAATCAACAGGAAACCGTACGCGGCTCCCGCTGCCTGCTTCTACCTCGTGCGGCGTGGCTGTGGTGGCCTCGGCCCACCGACCTCAAGCTCGGCGAGCGCCTGGCGGACGCGATCAAGGTTGTAGCGGACGGCGCTGCCGATCTTGAAGAACGGCAGGCGCCGGGCCTTGGTGCGGTCTTTGCGCAGGGTATGGACGCTGATGCCGAGTTCTTCAGCGACAACGTACTCGGTCACACCGAGGCGGTTTGGCTTGGCGTCGCTGGGCATGGCTTGACCTCCATCGAGAAGGTCTCGATGGTCGATGGAATGGCCAGCCATTGATGGCCTCGACTGCATTGGCAATGCAATCGGTGCGAGGGTCAATCGC
The DNA here is from genome assembly GCA_031411635.1 of Betaproteobacteria bacterium. Classification (GTDB taxonomy): domain Bacteria; phylum Pseudomonadota; class Gammaproteobacteria; order Burkholderiales; family Burkholderiaceae_C; genus Pseudaquabacterium. The sequence continues at coordinate 345 of JANOBL010000394.1, read as the reverse complement.
AGACTTCTGTCGGTATGCCCCGGCTACCCTGCCCGTTGTCCTCATAGCCCAGCATGCCGGGCGAGCCGTAGCTGTACTCCCTCCGGCAGTGGCGCTGACGCGGGGCCTCGGCACTGTCCGAGTCTCTTGATCGGGAGCTTGCAGTGGCTCGTGACCGCTTCGCCTTCTCTAATTCAGCAAGCTTGCGATCGATGCCCTCGGCCGGGTCGATGCAGTCGGTGCGTAACTCGCCGGTGGACATGTCCGTGTAGCAGATGTAGGCGAGCTTGTACTCGTTGTCGGCCTTCTCAAAGAAAGCGCCATAGGTGATGCGCAATGGCTTGCCTGGCACATGCGCAACGAACT
>JANOBL010000393.1:0-5079 GCA_031411635.1 Betaproteobacteria bacterium | reverse complement strand
CGCGCGCGGCCAAGCTCGCAGTGGCACCGCAACGGACCCGGCTGCTTGCCGGGTCTGGCAGCAGGGCAGCATGGATGCCTGCACCTTGGGTTGCGTCAACTTGCATCTTGCTGGCAGCCCCGGCGGTGCTGGCGCAGTCTGCGGGCACGAGCCGCAGCGTGGCGCTGCAGCCCACGGCGTCGATCACCCAGACATTCACCAACAACTACCTCGTCAGCGGCGTCGATCCGGCGTCCGATGCAATCACCCGTTTGACCGCCGGGCTGGCCTTTCGGGGCCAATCGGGCCTGGTGCGTGGGTTTCTGGACTATTCGCTGTCCAGCCTGGTGCACGCGCGGCACAGTGACCACAACAGCTTCCAGAACGCCTTGAATGCGGTGCTGGGCGCCGAGCTGCTGGAGGGACGGGCGCGGGTCGATCTGGTGGCCAATATCGCGCAAAGTGCGGTGTCGGCGTTTGGTGCGCAGCCTGGCAGCAGCAGCAACGGCCAGTCCAATTCGACCGAGGTGCGAAACCTGCGCATCACGCCCAGCTTCCAGGGACCGCTGGGTCCGAACTTGCGCTACTCGGCCGATCTGTCTCATTCGCTCACCGACGCCGGCAGTAGCGGCATCGGCGACTCAACATCCACCAGTGCCAGCGTGCACCTGGAGCCGGCCGGCGCGGCCCGGCTGGGCTGGACGGTGGATGGCTCGGTGCTGCGCTCCGACTACAAGGCGGGCCGCACGACGGAATCCGACCGGGTTTTTGGCGGCGTCAAACTGCGTCTGGATGACCTGGACTTGCGCCTGCAAGCCAACACCGGCCTGGAGCTGACCGATCTTGCAACGGCTGGGCGACAGAGTTACCGCACCTGGGGTTTGGGTGCGGTTTGGACGCCGTCGCCCCGAACCCAGGTTTCGGGCCAGTACGAGCATCGTTTTTTTGGCGCTTCGCACAGTGTGTCGCTGACCCACCGCACCGCGTTGACCGTGTGGCGAGTCACCAGCAGCCGCAGTGTGTCCACCAGTGGCGGTCAGGACACCGGCAGTGGGCGGGGCACGGCGTTTGATCTGCTGTTTACGGACTCCCGGTTCATCGCTGCCGAGCCTGATTTGGGAAAGCGCGCCGATCTGGTCAAAAACACGCTGCTTTCGCTGGGCTTTGACGATGTCCAGTCCAACCCGGGCTTTTTGCGATCGACGGCCACGGTTCAAAACCGGCAGGAGATCTCGGCCGCCTGGCGCGGTGCGCGCAGCACGGCCATCCTGGCCTACAGCCGCACGGTGGACCAGCAACTGGGTTTGGCCAGCAGTGTGTTGGGCGACTTTGCCAGCACGGCCGAAGTTCGATTGCAGCGCCTGTCGCTGGACCTGTCGCAGCGTTTGACACCGATTGCCTCGCTCAGCCTGTTGCTCAGCGAGCAGCGCGGCACTGGCAGCCAGGCCACGCTGCGCAATGTGCAGCGCCAGGCCAGCCTGCTGTACACCACCCGCCCCAGCATCGATGCCAGTCTGTCGCTGGGGTTGCGGCGCTCGCTCTACGACAATCAGCCGGTGTCCTACAACGAGACTGCCCTTTTTGCCACCTATGGCCTGCGGTTCTGAATCATGTACGAAGCGTTTTTCGGCCTGACCAACAAGCCCTTCCAGCTCAACCCGGACCCCAGCTTCTACTTCGGCAGCAAGCAGCACCGGCGTGCCAAAGCCTATCTCGAATATGGTGTTCAGCGAAATGAAGGCTTTATTGTCATTACGGGAGAAGTCGGCGCTGGCAAGACCACCTTGCTGCGGGCTTTGATCGATGGCCTGCACGGCAGCAACGTGGTGGTCGGGCATTTGGTGACTACCCAGCTTGGCGCCGAGGACACCCTGCGCATGGTGGGTGCGTCGTTTGGCTTCAAGGTCAAGGACGTGCCCAAATCCGAGCTGCTGATCACGCTGGAGGCGTTTTTAATAAGCCAGACCAGCAAAGGCAAGCGCTGTTTGCTGATCGTTGATGAAGCGCAAAACCTGACCGCGCGGGCGGTGGAAGAGTTGCGCATGCTGTCGAACTTCCAGTTTGGCAACCAGGCGCTGATGCAGAGCTTTTTGGTTGGCCAACCCGAGTTTCGCGAGATTTTGCAGCGGCCCGAGATGGAGCAGTTTCGCCAGCGTGTGGCGGCCACCTGCCACATCGGCCCACTCGATCTGGACGAAACCCAGCACTACATCGAGCACCGGCTGAAATGTGCCGGGTCGACCGGCAAGCCCAGCTTCGAGCCGGCGGCTTTCGAAGCCATCTTCAAGTCCAGCGGGGGCATCCCCAGGCGCATCAATTCGATCTGTGACCGGGTGTTGCTGGCGGGCTTTCTGGCCGGCAAGACGCATCTGGAACTGACCGATGTCAACGAGGTGGTCAAAGAGTTTGCACAAGAGGCTGCGGTGCCGAGCCGGCGTGCAGCCGTTGCGGTATCGGCGGCGGCAGTGTCCGAAAGCGTGCTGGGTGACCTGACCAGCGCCGGGCCAAGCTCGTCGACAGCGGCGCTGGATGTTGACCTGAGCAAGCTGCAGGTCGATCCGGGCACGGCCGACACGATGTCGCGCCAGCTCAACAAACTGGCCTCCGAGCAACGCGGTGACCAGTTGCAACGGGTTGAACGTGGCCTGCTGCGGCTGGAGCGCACCAACCTGCAATTGCTGGCGATGCTGCAGCAGCTTGTCAGCGCGGTGAAAAAACCGGCCGACGAGGGGCCGAAGTGAGCAACACCACCACCGGCGCCATCACCAATGCGCTGACCATCGATGTTGAAGACTATTTCCAGGTCTCGGCGATGGCGCCTTACATCCGCCGCAGCGAGTGGGACAGCCGCGAATGCCGGGTCGAGCGCAATGTAGACACCTTGCTGGCGCTGCTGGACAAGCGCCGCACCCATGCCACGTTTTTCACGCTGGGCTGGGTGGCCCAGCGCTATCCGCAGCTTGTGCGCCGCATCGTCGCCCAGGGTCATGAGCTGGCCAGCCATGGTTACGGCCACGAGCGTGTCAGCGACCTGAGCCGCGAGGCCTTCACGGCCGACATCATCCGGGCCAAGGCCTTGCTGGAGGATGTGGGCGGCGTGCTGGTGCGTGGTTACCGGGCGCCCAGCTTTTCGATCGGTGCTGGCAATCTGTGGGCATTTGATTGCCTGTTGGCCACCGGCCATGTTTACAGCTCCAGCATCTACCCGATCAAGCACGACCACTACGGCATGCCCGATGCGCCGCGTTTTGCGCACCCGGTGGCCGGTGGGTTGCTGGAGGTGCCGATCACCACGCTGCGGGTGGGTGGGCGCAACCTGCCGTCCAGCGGCGGCGGTTACTTTCGATTGCTTCCCTATGCCTTGTCGCGCTGGATGATCGGGCGTGTCAATGCCAGCGATCGCAAGCCGGCAATCTTTTATTTCCATCCCTGGGAAATCGATCACGCCCAGCCCCGGGTGGCTGGCATCGACGCCAAGACGCGCTTTCGCCACTATGTCAACATCGACCGGATGGAGCGGCGGCTGGACGCGCTGCTGCAAGACTTTCGCTGGGGCCGCATGGATGACATCTTCCTGGGCCAGACCGGGCGCTCTGCCGCCCCGGTTCAGCGCCATGCCGTGGCCGCGTTGAACGCGCTTTAACCCGTGATCGAAATCAAGAGACTGTCGGCGTCAGACCCCGACGCGGCAGCGCGTTGGGACGCGTTTGTGCTGGCCTGCCCACAGGCCACGTTTTTCCACCGCGCCGGCTGGCAAACCGTGCTGCGCGAGGTGTTCCGGCAAGAGACCTTTTTCCTCTATGCCGAGAACAACGGCGTGATCGAAGGGCTGCTACCGCTGGCCCAGGTCAAGAGCCTGTTGTTTGGCCATGCGCTGGTGGGCTTGCCGCACACGGTGTATGGCGGCGTGGTGGCCAACACCCCCGAGGCAGCCGATGCGCTGGAGGCCGAGGCGCAGAAGATCGCACAAAGCCTGGGCGCCGAGCATCTGGAGCTGCGCAACACCGAACGCCGCCACACCGACTGGCCGCTGCAGGATTTGTACGTCACCTTCCGCAAGCCGATCCTGCCCGAAGAAGAGGCCAACATGCTGGCCATTCCACGCAAGCAGCGGGCGATGGTGCGCAAGGGCATCAAGAACAATTTACGCAGCGAGATCGACCCTGGTGTTGAGCGGTTTTTTGCGCTGTTTGCCAGCAATGTGCACCGCCATGGCACGCCGGCGATGCCCAAGCGCTGGTTCCAGCGGCTGCGCGAGGTGTTTGGCGACGATTGCGAGGTGCTGACCGTGGTGGCCGAAGACGGCCGCCCGGTGAGCAGCGTGATGAGCTTTTACTTCCGCGACGAGGTGCTGGCCTATTACGCCGGCGACGACGAGGCCAGCCGCGACCTGGCCGCCAACGACTTCAAGTACTGGGAGCTGATGCGCCGCGCCTGCGCCCGGGGCCTGAAGGTGTTTGATTACGGCCGCAGCAAGCTGGGCACCGGCCCTTACAACTTCAAGAAAAACTGGGGCTTTGAGCCCACGCCGCTGCATTACGAGTACTGCTTGTACAAGCGCGACGAGGTGCCCCAGAACAACCCGAACAACGCCAAGTACAAGCTGCTGATCAAGACCTGGCGGCGTTTGCCGATCGGCATGGCCAACTGGCTGGGGCCGTACATCGTGCGCCATCTCGGCTGAACCCGGTCATGGCCAACCTGCTGTACCTGGTGCACCGTTTGCCGTACCCGCCCAACAAGGGCGACAAGGTGCGCTCTTACCATTTGCTCAAGCACCTGGCGCAGCGGCACCGGGTGTTCCTGGGCACCTTTGCCGACGATCCGGACGATTTGCAGCATGTACCGGTTTTGCAGGCGCTGTGCGCCGATGTGCATGTCTCGGCGCTGAATCCACGCTGGGCCCGGTTGAAGAGCCTGCTGGCGCTGGCCACCGGCGAGCCGCTGACGCTGCGCTACTACCGCAACGCCGGTCTTCGGCGCTGGGTCGCGCAGACGCTGGCCAGCGAGCCGATCCATGCTGCGCTGGCGTTCTCGTCAGCGATGGCGCCGTACGTGCAGGACGCCGCGGCCGGGCCGCCGACGCTTGTCGACCTGGTC
>JANOBL010000392.1:0-8581 GCA_031411635.1 Betaproteobacteria bacterium | reverse complement strand
TCGGCCTCGGGCTTGAGCAGCACCGGGTTCATGCGCACATCGGGCCGGGCGCGGGCGGCCAGCGCCTGAAAGTATTGGGCGCTGCCGATCTCCCCGGCGGTGCCATCGGCCAGCGCCACCACCCGGGAATGGTTGCTCATGTTCTGGGCCTTGAACGGCCGCACCACCAGGCCACGGCGCGCATACCAGCGGCACAGCGCGGTGGCGATCCAGCTTTTGCCGGCATCGCTGGTGCAGCCCAGCACCATCACGGCGCGGGCCTTTTTCATGCCAGGTTGGCCGGCACAGACGCTGCCATCACAGTGCCGGCACCGCCACCCAGCGTGGCGTGGCGGACTGGCCCACGGTTTCGATCGTGAACGCGTGGTCAAACACCGCCACCAGGCTGTGGCGCACCGCTGCATCGGCCGGCGCGCCGTCGGCCACCAGGCGGCCGTTGGCCATCACCAGCAAGCGATCGGCCAGCAGCGCCAGGTTCAGGTCGTGCAGCACCGCCGCCACCGCCACGCCGGCCGCCGCACGGCGCGCCAGGCTGCGCACCAGCGCGCGCTGGTGCGGGGCGTCCAGGTGGGTGGTGGGCTCGTCCAGCAGCAGCACCGGCGCACCCACCGCCAGCGCACGGGCCAGCAACACACGCTGGCGCTCGCCGCCGGACAGCGCACTCAAGCGTCGGCTGGCAAAGGCCAGACACTCGGTCTCGGCCATTGCGGCCTGCACGGCTGCCTCGTCAGCCGGGGTGGGCGCGCCAAACAGGCCCTGCTGCGGCAAGCGGCCCAGGCGCACCACATCGGCCACGGCAATCTCGCCCTCGGCCTCGCCCTGCTGCGACAGCCAGGCCAGGCGCTGCGCCCGCTGGCGCTGGGTCCAGCTTTGCAGCGGCCGGCCGGCCAGCAGCACGCTGCCGGCCTCGGGCGGCCGCAAGCCGGCCAGCAGGGACAACAAGCTGCTTTTGCCGGCGCCGTTGGGGCCGACCAGCGCGGTCCACTGGCCGGCTGCCAGACTCAGGTCAACCCGGTCCACCACGGGGCGACCGCCGAGCTTGAGCACCAGGCCGGTGGCCAACAAAGCCGGTACAGCGCTCACAACACCGCTCTTTGACGGCGCAGCAGCACCAGCAGGTACACACCACCCAGCAGCGCGGTCAAGATGCCCACCGGCAGTTCTTGCGGTGCGATCACACTGCGCGCCGCCACATCGGCCGCCAACAGCAGCACAGCACCGGCCAGTGCCGACAAGGCCAACAAAGCCCCATGTGTGACGACCACCCAGCGCCGCACCAAATGCGGCGCCACCAGGCCCACAAATGCAACCAGGCCCACCTGCGACACCGCGCAGCCGGTGGCCAGCGCCATCAGCACCACCAGCAGCAAGCGCACGGCGGGCAGGTGCAGGCCCAGGCTGGCGGCGCTGGCCTCGCCCAGCACCAGGGCGTCCAGCACCCGGGCAAAACCCAGCGCCAGCGGCAGCAGCAGCGTCAGTGCTGCGCTCAACACCGCCACGCTGTCCCAGCCCAGGTAACCGGTGCTGCCCAGCAAAAACACCTGCTTGCCGCGCAAAGCCTCGGGCGAGACCAGCATCAGCAAATCAGAGATCGCGCCCATCAGCACGCCCACCACCACCCCGCACAGCAGCAGTTTGATCGGCCGCGCCGCGCCACCGGCCAGCATCAAGGTCAGGCTCACGCCGCCCAGCGCGCCAACAAACGCCGCGCCCACCAGGCCCAGCCGCAACAGCCAATCGGCGTTGGCCAGGCCGATCGACGTGCCGGCCAGGCCACCCACCGCCAGCACGCCCACCACCCCCAGGCTGGCGCCGGCCGCCGAGCCCAGCAGATACGGATCGGCCAACGGATTGCGAAACAAGCCCTGGGCCAGCGCGCCGGCCAGGCCCAGCAAACCACCGGCCGCCAGCGCGCCCAGACAACGTGGTGCACGGATCGAGCGGATCAGCTCAAGCTCAGCCTCATCACCCCAGGCCAGGCTGAAGCCCTCGCTGCCTGCGGCCAGGCCGGCGGCCAGCAACAGCAGCGCCGCACCTGCCAGCACAGCGCCCAGCCGCCAGGGGCTGAGCCAGGGCACAACGGGTGGGGCAGCGATGGCCACCGTGCGGCTCATCGGCCTAGGGTGCCAGCCGGGGCCAGGCCCACCAGGCAATCGGCGATCAGCTCGGCGGCCTCGGCCAGGCGTGGGCCGGCGCGCACCAGCATGTCGTTGTGCACCGCGGAAAACCCACAGCCACGTTGCTGGCGCAAGGCGGTGATCGCCGACCAACCCGGGCGCTTGGCCATCTCGGCCAGGTTGCGGGCCGAGGCCATCACCAGATCGGGCTGGGCCCGCACGACAAACTCGGGATTCAGCCTGGGAAACGGCCCCAGCGCCGCCGGCACGATGTTGCCCAGGCCCAGCCGGGCCAGCAACTCGCCGACAAAACTGGCTTCACCAGCGGCATAGGGCGCCGACGAAACCTCGAAATACACCCGCTGGCCACGCAGCGCAACGGGCACCCGGGTGGCAGCGTTGTCGATCCGGCGCTCGATCTGCAACCACACCGCATCGCCTTGCCCAGCCTGGCCCAGCGCCAGTGCCAGCACCTGCAGCACATGCCGGGTGTCGGCCAGCGTGCGTGGCTCCAGCGCCAGCACCCGCAGGCCCAGCGATTCCAGCCGGTCGGTCACCCGGGTGGACAGCGCCACCAGCACCAGATCTGGCTTCAGGCCGACGATGCGCTCGATCTGGGTGTCTTCCAGCCCCCCCAGCTTGGGCAGCGCCAGCACGGGTGCCGGCCAGTTGGAGAAACGGTCAACCCCCACCAGCCGGTTACAGGCCTGCAGTGCACAAACCGATTCGGTCAGCGACGGCAGCAGGCTGACCACCCGTTGCGCCGGCTGCGCCAAGCTCAGCTTGTGGCCCCGGTCGTCCACCAGCTCGATGGCAGCATGGGCCGGCTGCAGGCTGGCCAGCCACAGCAACGCCAGCAGCCGCCACCCCGGTTTGCAGATCCAGCCCATGGCTGCGCGCAGTGCCAGCCGGCTCAACGCGGCTGGTAACGCAGCGTCAAAAAGCCTTGCCGACCCGGCTGGTTGTAGCCGTACGAGGTTTCATACACCCGGTTGGCCACATTGTTGATGCGCGCACCCACGGTCCATGCCGGCGCCAGCGCCCAGTCGGCCCGTACATCCAGCGTGGCATAGCCCGCCAGCCGCAAGCTGTTGGCGGCATTGTCAAAGCGCTGCGAATAGGCGCCCAAAGTGGCACCCAGCACCCAGGCGCCGGTGGTCCAGTCGGCCTGGGCCTTCAGCATGTCCTGGGCGCGGCGCGGCAGCAGTTTGTCAAAGTTGGCCGTGCCCTCGGTGGCGTTGCGCGGGTCCAGGTGGTCGACCGAAGCCGACAGCTTCAGCGCCTGCCACTGGCCCTCGTAGGCCAGGGTCAGGCCGTCGATCTGGGTGCGCGGGATGTTGGTCGGCTGCGGCCCGCTGGCGATGTAGCCGGTGATGCGGTACTGGTACAGCGTTGCGCGCAGGCTGTGCGCACCGGCCGTCCAGCGCAGATGGGCTTCGGCCTGGCGGCCGGTTTCGGGCTGCAAGGTGGGGGTGCCAAACCCCGGGAAGTAAAGCTGGTTGAAGCTGGGCACCACAAAGCTGCTGCCATACGACACACCCGCCCGCCAGGCCGGCGAAAAGTTGTAGGCATAGGCCAGTGCACCAGTGGTCTGGCCGCCAAACTGCGAGTTGCTGTCGCGGCGCAGCGCGGCCTGCCACAAATGCCCGGCGGCGCTGCCGTTCAAACCCAGCGCCAAGCCGTTGATGCCACGCTCGCTGACGACAAACGGCGCGCCCGGGCGGCTGACGCGCTGGTCCAGACGCTCGGCCACCAGCAGCGCGGTGCCGATCGGCGTGCTCAGCCGGTTTTCCCAGCTTATCTGCTGCTGCTCGGTCTCGATCACGCCCAGCGTGGCAAAAACGCTGGCGCTGGACAGCGTGTTGTAGCTGTCCACCGCTTTGGACGCGCTCAACTGCGTGTGCCAGGCCGGCAACGGCTTGCCGCTGACCTGCAGTAGCTGCAGGCTGTTGTGCAGCCCGGCCTGGGCATCGGTGCCCGGGCCGTCGTCATAGCCGCTGCGGCCGTTGGCCTCCAGCAGCAGGCCCTCGATGCGCCAGTCCGGGTTGATCTGCCAGCCCAGCCGCAGGCTGCCGCCATCCTGGCGAAAACCGTCGCGGTCGTCGTTGAAACTGCCAAACTGGGCCTTGGCATTGGTGGCCGAAAAGCTTCGGGTCTCGGTGTGCTGCAACTGCAGGCTGGCATCCAGGCCACCCTGGCCCCCTTGGCTATACCCCAGGCCGGCCGACACCTGGCGATGCTGGTCGCTGCCCAGCGTGATACGCGCCACCGGCTGCAGGCCGGGTTTGCCACGGGCGGTAAACACCTGGATCACGCCGCCCACCGCATCGCTGCCGTACAGCGCCGACATCGGGCCACGCACGATCTCGATGCGCTCCACGGTGTCGAGCGGCAGGTTGTCCAGCGACGGTGTGCCCACGGTGGCCGAGCCTATGCGCACCCCGTCCAGCAGCAGCAGCGTGTGGCGCGCCTCCAGGCCCCGGATGAACATCGACGCCGTTTTGCCCAGCCCGCCGTTGCTGCTGAACTGCAGGCCGGGCATTTGCGACAGCACCTCGACCAGCGTGCTGCCGCTGCTGCGGTCCAGCATCGCGCGGTCGATCACCGACACCTCGGCGGCCAGCGCACTGACCCGCTCGGGCAGGCGCGAGGCGGTCACCACCACCGGATCGGCGGCCAGCGCCGGCAAGGCCAGCAGCCCACAGATCTGCGCCAAAACATGCGGACGCAACAAAGCAGCGCGCGGCTGCCCAAAAACAAGGGATGAAGTCATGGAGATCAAGCAACAAGAGACGTCCGCCCCAGCGTCCCCGCAGGTGCAGACCGATTTGCATGCACCCGAAAGCGCATGCCCCTTGTTGGCCGGTATCCGGGCTGACGGAGACAACCCCTGTGGCCTTCCCGACCGCTTGCGCGGCCAGTGGCGTCAGACACAGGAGCGGGGGTGGTGGGCCAAGCTTGCCGTGAGGCCAGCCATCCCGTCCGCTTACCGTTGCGGGGGCAGCGCAGGTTGGGTTTTCATCCGTGGGACGATCACACTCCTGCTTCCCGTTTAACCCAGCCGCCGTGACAAACGGCCGGAGCACCAACGGCGCGCATGCTACCGCAAGCCGCCGGTGATGCCCGGCAAACCCCGGATCGCAGGATGGGGGCGGCCGGCACCCGGCACCTACAATACAAAGCCATTCAAGAAGCGGCCTTGCCCATGTCAAGACTCGATGATCTCGCCGAGCGGATCGAACGCCTGGTGCTGCGGCACGAGGAATTGCAGCGCACCAATGTGCTGCTGACCCAGCAATTGGGCACGGTGACCAGCGAGCGCGACAGCCTGCGCTCGCGGCTGGCCGCAGCGCGTGCCCGCATCGATGCCCTGCTGGACCGCCTGCCCATCGAGGCCAGCGCCGCACCGGTGGTAGCGCCGGCCCTGCTGCGCGGCGCAGCGCCCGACCAGGACGCTGCATGAAGCAGATCGAAACCACCATCCTGGGCCAGAGCTACATGCTGGCCTGCCCGCCCGACGGTGAACAGTTGCTGCGCCAGGCAGTGGCCATCGTCGACAAGGAGATGAGCGCGATCCGCGACGCCGGCAAGGTCAAGGCGCGCGAGCGTATCGCCGTACTGACGGCGCTGAACCTGGCTTACCAACGTGCCGAACAGGGGCAAGCGGTGGCCGCTGCGACAGCCGCTGCAACACCGGTGGATGCCAGCGCGCTGGACGTGGAACACCTGATCCGCCGCATCGCCTCGGTGCTGGGTAACGATGGCCAGTTGCTGTGAAAAAATCGTCTCCCCAGGCCTGGGTGAGCGTGCTTAGAATGGCATCGTCCGTTGTGAGTTGTGAGCTTTAATTTCCTTGATCCGATGCTCATTGAGCCAGGGCTTGGAACATTGTTTGGCTGGTGTGATCGTCTCGCGTCAGATGAACCCGAAGCCTCGCTGACCTCGCCCACCTGATCTTCCCGCTGGGATCAGGAATGCGGCTCACGGCTTGCAATGGACACCCCCCCCCCGATATGACACCCAAATCAACGCCGGGCCGCCCCAAGTTGATTTGCTCCCCCTCGGGGGGGCAGCCGCCGCACGGCGGCCTTGGGGGCCAACATTTCTGGCTGATGAAGAGCGAGCCTGGTGAGTGCTCGATCGATGATCTGGCCGCTGCACCCGGCCAGACGGTGCCGTGGATCGGCGTGCGCAACTACCAGGCGCGCAACTACATGCGCGACGCGATGCGGCCTGCCGATGGTGTGCTGTTCTACCACTCGTCTTGCGCCGAGCCGGGTGTGGCCGGGCTGGCCGAGGTGCAGGGCGCGCCCTACCCCGATGCCAGCCAGTTTGATACGAGCAGCCCGTACTTCGACGCCAAATCCCGGCCCGATGCACCGCGCTGGGTGCATGTGGACGTGAAACTGGTGGCCAAGACCCGGCTGCTGAGCCTGCGCGAGATGCGCCAGCGCCCCGAACTGGCCAGCATGGTCTTGCTCAAGCCCGGCAACCGACTCTCCATCACGCCGGTCACACCGGCTGAATGGGCCGCCGTGACCGCCTTGCTGCAAACCCCGGCAGGCTGATGTCTTTTCTCGACCCGATGCTGGTGATGGAGTTGCTGGCGCTGGGCCTGTGCACCGGCTTCCTGGCCGGGCTGCTGGGCATCGGTGGCGGCATGCTGATGGTGCCGTTTTTGACGCTGATCTTCAGCCACCGGGGCATAACGCCCGGGCTGGCGGTGAAGATGGCGATTGCCACCTCGATGAGCACGATTTTGTTCACGTCGATCGCCAGCGTGCGCGCCCACCATGCACGCGGCGCTGTGCGCTGGGATTTGGTGCGCCGGCTGGCGCCCGGCATCGTGATCGGTGGGCTGGTGTCGGGTGCTGGCGTGTTTGCGGTGCTCAAGGGCGCGGTGCTGGCACTGTTGTTTGCGGTGTTCGTGGTCTTTTCGGCCACCCAGATGCTGATCAACCGCAAACCCAGGCCCAGCCGGCAGATGCCCGGGCCGCTGGGCGCCGGTGCGGCCGGTGGCCTGATCGGCCTGGTCTCGGGCCTGGTGGGCGCGGGCGGCGCGTTCATCTCGGTGCCGTTCATGACCTGGTGCAACGTGGCGATGGGCCAGGCGGTGGCCACCAGCGCCGCGCTGGGGTTTCCGATCTCGCTGGCCAATACAGCAGGCTATGTGATTGCCGGCTGGCATTTGCCGCAAGCCGCACCCGGCGCCGTGGGCTATTTGATGCTGCCGGCCTTGGCCGTGATCGCCACCGCCAGCGTGCTGACCGCGCCGCTGGGCGCACGTTGCGCCCATGCGATGAACACCCAGCATTTGAAAAAGGTATTTGCGGTGCTGCTGTATGGGCTGGGTGCTTACATGGCCTGGCAGGTGATTCAGGGCCGATAAAACAAGGAAATCCGCGATGAAATGGCTGCGCTACCACCACGAAGGCAATGTCGGCTTTGGGTTGCTGGAGGGCAACAGCATCCAGGTGCACAGCGGCGACCTGTTCAATCAACGTATTGCCACCGGTGAGCGGCTGGCGCTGCAGCAGGTCCGGATCGACCTGCCCTGCCGGCCCGGCAAGATCATCGGCCTGTGGAACAACTTTCGCGCAGCGGCCGAGAAAAACGGCTGGGCGCAGCCGGCCGAGCCCTTGTACTTCTTGAAAGCCCCGAGCAGCGCGCTGGCCCACGAAGGCGTGATCCCGGCACCAACCGGCTACGACGGCCGGGTGGCCTACGAGGGCGAACTGGCGATCGTCATCGGCTGCCGCGCCCGGGCGGTGGCACCGGCCGATGCGGCGGCCCACATCCTGGGCTACTGCTGCGCCAACGATGTCACTGCGCTGGAGTTGTTGCAGCGCGACCCGTCGTTTCCACAATGGGCGCGGGCCAAGAGTTTTGATGGCTTTGGCGCTTTGGGCCCGGTGATAGAAACCGATTTCGACCCGGCCCAGGCCACGCTGCGCACCCTGGTGGGTGGCCGCGAGCGGCAGAACTACGCGCTGTCGGACATGTTTTTTGCGCCGCATGCGTTGCTGTCGCGGCTGTCTTTCGACATGACTCTGGAGCCGGGTGACGTGATCCTGTGCGGCACCTCGCTGGGTGTGCTGCCGATGAAGCCGGGCACGGTGGTGGAGGTGATCATCGACGGCATCGGCAGCCTGCGCAACGTGTACGCGCCAACGCCGGTTTAGGCCCCCCGCTGCACCACCAGCCGGCCCTGCTGCTGCGCCAAGGTCTGGCCCAGCAATGACGCGGCTGCATACACCGCCGCTATCGTCGGCGTGGGCGTGCCGGTGATCTGGCCCAGCTCCACCACCGCGCCCACCAGCGCTTCCAGTTCCAGCGCGCGGCCGTGTTCCACATCCTGCAGCATCGAGGTTTTGTGTGCGCCCACAGCCTCGGCGCCGGCGATGCGCTGCGCCAGCGTGATCTTGAACCTGACGCCCAGCGCCTCGGCCACCGCCTGGGCCTCG
>JANOBL010000391.1:0-2711 GCA_031411635.1 Betaproteobacteria bacterium | reverse complement strand
GTTGCCAACCCGGTCCGGGCTGGTGGCTGAGTTGGTTTTGCTCAGATCGGGGTACAGCGACGAGGTGCTGGGCCTGGCGATCAACTGGTTGGTATTGGGCGAGCGGTAGCTGCGCGTCAGGCTCAGGCGGATCTGGTCGCGCGGTGCATCGGGCAATCTCCACACCATGTGGGCCAGTGGTGTGAACACCGCGCTGCGGTTGTGCACCTGGTCCAGCGCGGATTCACTGGCGGTGGCTATCGCCTCCCAGCGTGCGCCAAAGTAAAAAGAGTAGGTGGGGCTCCAGTCCCACTCGTCCTGCGCATACAGCGCGATGCGCTGGGTTTTGGCCTCGATGTTTTCGCCAAACTCGGCCAGGGTGGGCACGCCGTCGGTGCTGGTTTTGCGGCGGTCGGTGCGCTGGTTGGCTTGCAGCTCCCAGCCGGCGCTGGCGCTGTGGCGCTCGGCCAGCAACTGCGAGAACTTGCCGCTCAAATCGAGTGACAGCTCCCGTGCCCCGCTGTCTTCCACCTTGTGCCGGATGCCGTTGGGCGAGGCCGCCGCACTGGCGCCGATCTCGTCGCGCTCGGTCAGGCTGCTGCTCTGCGACAGCGATGTGCCAAAGCGAAGCTGCAGCCGGCCGCCGCCGGGTGTGCCGTTCAACCAGGTGCCGTTGAGCCGGCCCATCTGCCAGGACGACTGGCTTTGCCAGATGGCGCGCTGGTAGGGTATCGGCGGGTCGTTGGGCCCGGGCACCCGCGGCAGGGTTTGCACCAGGTCGTTCTGGCCATTGCTGCGGGTGCGCACCGTGTTGAAAAACGGCTGCAAATCCAGCGTATTGCCCGGCCCCAGCTTGAACTGCAGCCGGCCGTTGGCAAACAGGCCTTTGCGCCGGCTTTCGCTCTGGCTGTGCACTTGCTGGTCCAGCGTCGGGGTGCCGTTGGCATCCAGGCCCAAGGTGCGGCTGTCGGATTCATTGCCCTGGCCGCCCTGGAACAGCGTGGTGGTCAGGTTGTAGCCCAGGTCGTCGGTCTGGCCGTTGTTGATCCAGCTCAGGCCCACCTGGCCGCGCCCACCATCGGCGCCGCCGCCAACGCGAAACTCGTTGGTCTTGCGCTTGAAGTCGCTGCGCATGATGACGTTGATGGTGCCGGCAATCGCCCGCGTGCCGTACTCGGCCACCGGCGCGCGCATGATCTCGATGCGCTCGATCTGCTCGGGCGCGATCGAGTCCAGCGAGAAGCCCGGCGCCATGCGCTGGCCGTCGATCAGAATCTGGGTGTAGCCGCCGCCCATGCCACGCATGCGGATCTGCCCACCACGCCCGGGCGGGCCGCCGATGGTCACGCCCGGCAGGCGCTTGAGCACCTCACCCAAGGTGCTGTCGCCCATGCGGTCCAGCTCCTCGCGGCCGTAGGTGATGCGCGACGCGGTGGAGCGGCGGCGCTCGTCCTGGCTGTCGGGCGTCACGCTGCCGGTGATCTCCACCTGCTGCGTGGCGCCGGTGCCGGCCGGCCGGGCCGCTGCTGCCGGGCTGGGCCGGGCGCGCGCTGGTGCCGATGCGGCTGAAGCGGCTGACGCGGCTGACGCGGCTGACGCTGCGGGCGCGGCGGCCGATGCCGCAGCGGCCGCCGGGCTGGCCTCGTCGGGCGTATCGGCGGCCGCGGCGAGCCGCACGGTCAGCGCGCCCAGTGCGGCCAGCAGGGCAAGAAGGCGGGTGGGCTTGGGCATCGGTGATCGCGGACAGAGTGAGGAGCAGTGCGCATCACGCGCGCCGCGATTGTGTTGGCCGATTGTTGCCAGCGTCTTGCCGGCAGCGTGCTCACAGGGTTGGCAGCGCAGCGGCGGCGCGCTGATCAAGGATAAATGTCACGCGCCAGGCGCAGCCCGCTGAACTGCCAGCGCGCCGCAGGGGGAAAAAAATTGCGGTAACTGCAACGTGCATGGCCGGGCGGTGTGGCAAAGCTGCTGCCGCGCAACACCAACTGGTTGACCATGAACTTGCCGTTGTACTCGGCCGCCGGGCCGGGCAATGGCCTGAAGCCCGGGTACGGCGCGTAGGCCGAGGCCGTCCATTGCCAGACCTCGCCAAACAACTGGCGCAGCGCGGGGCCCGCGTGCGCGGCATGGTCGGCAGTTTGGTGGTCAGCCACCGGCATCAAACACCCATCGCTGCGCACGGCCACCAGCGTGGCCGCCAACACGGCTGGCGCCTGGGCGGCGGCATGCTCCCATTCAAACTCGGTGGGCAACCGGGCGCCGGCCCAGGCCGCAAACGCGGCCGCTTCGTAAGCGCTCAACTGGCACACCGGTGCCGCCAGGTCCAGCGGCTGCACGCCGTGCAGCGTGAACTGCTCAAAACCGTCTTGCGCACTGCCGTCGTTGGCGCGTGGCAACCAGCCCGCCGGCGCCAACCAGCGCTGGGCCTGCACCTGGGCCCAGCCGTCGGACAGCCACAGCAGCGGCTCTTGATAACCACCATCGGCGATGAACTGGGCAAAGTCAGCGCAGTGCACCGGCTGGCTGGCCAAATGGTACGGCGCCAGCCAGGTGGTGTGGCGCGGCGCCTCGTTGTCAAACCCAAAGCCGGCGGCGGCCGCGCCCGGGTGCCCCACCGCCACCGGCCCGCCGTCAAAGGCCAGCCACTGCGGCGCTGGCAGTGGGGTGGCTGGTATCGCCGCTGCCGGCGCTGTTGGCCGTGGTGCAAACGCCGGGTACAGCGGATTGCGGCC
>JANOBL010000390.1:0-2883 GCA_031411635.1 Betaproteobacteria bacterium | reverse complement strand
GCCAATTGCGCCAGCGCGGCATTGACTTCTTCGATACGGGGCAACTCGTCGGGCCACGCGGCCTCGGCCAGCACCTCGTCCGGGCGCAGTTGCAGCCGGTACTGGCGTTTGGCGGCGGCAAACACCGCCATGATGCAGCGGTAGAAACCGGCCTTCTCGGCGCTGACATGGCGAAACAGCTCGGCCGCGTCGTTGACAACAGGCGTCACCACAGCCATCGCCGGATCACATGCCCTTGAACAGATGCGTGTAGCTGCGGCTGACTTCCAGCTTCTCGGGGTGGCCGCGCACGCTGACAATCTGGCGGCCGCGAAAATCCCGCGTGATGCTGTTGATGGCCTTGACATTGACCAGCGTGCTGCGGTGGATTTGCCAGAACAGGGCGGGGTCCACCTCGTCGATCAGCTCCTTGATCGGCTTGCGGATCAGCGCCTCCACGGTAACCGTCTGCACCCGGGTGTATTTTTCGTCGCTGGCAAAAAAAAGCACCTCGGCCACCGGGATCATCTGGATGCCGGGGCCCACGCTGGCCTGGATCCAGTCCAGGTACCTGGGCGCCGCGGCCGGGTTGAGTTGCGCGGCCAGCTTGTGCAGCATCTGCTGCAGCGGCGGCGGTTGGGGTGTGCCGGGGTCAACCTCGGCATCCGGTGAGTCGCGTTGCGCCAGCCGCTGGCGGATGCGCTGCGCGGTGACTTGCAGCCGCTCACGCTCGGCGGGTTTCAGCACGTAGTCGCACACCCCTTGCTCAAAGGCTTGCACCGCGTATTGGTCGTAGGCGGTGATGAAGACGATCTCCGGCAGGTGCTCGTCGTCGCTGACCGCCATCTGGGCGATTTGGCGCGCTGCGTCGACGCCGGTCAGGCCGGGCATGCGGATGTCCAGAAACACCAGCTCGGGCCGGTGCTGGTTGACCAGGTCTACCGCCTCCAGCCCGTTGCGCGCCTCGGCCACGATCTGCAGCTCGGGCCAGGCCTCGGCCAGCCGGGCACGCAGTTGCTCGCGCATCAGGCGCTCGTCATCGGCGATCACGGCGCGGATGGGGGAAGAAGCTGCGTTCATGGTGCGATGGTAGCCAAGCTGCACCCTCGGGTGCGCCGCATCGCCGTCACCGCCCAGCATTTGCATGCGTGGTCCGACGCGGCTCCTGAATGACCAGATATCACTTTTTGATGGCGACACCAAAGCCCTCAGGCAACTGCGACGCATCGTGCGCTTGCACCAGCATCGGCAGCAGACTGGACTGAAGCGCTTCGCGCAGATCGGCCAGGCCCGCCACAGCCTGGGTTGGGTCTTGCGCGTTGCGCAACACCAGATCCAGATCGCTGCCCTCGTGTGCACCACCGGTCACGCGGCTGCCGAAGGCCCAGACCTCGGCGTCTGGCACGTGGCGTTCCAGCAGCGTGCGCAACTCGGCCAGGTGGTGGGCGGACAAGGCCAGCAGTTGCGGCGCTTGCGCCAATTGCGACGAATCAGCCAGCAGCATCAAAGGCCTCTTGCAGCGGCACAGCCAGCGCGCGCACGTCGTGCAGATACGCGGGCGGCAGCTTCAGCGTGATGTTGGCAAAACCTTCGCCATGGTCGTGCGCGGTGCTGTTGCGGTTGGCGCGGTAGGCCAGCCAGCGTTGCACACCCGCTTCGTCCAGCAGACCGTGTTTGCCGGCGTGGCGCAGCACGTCATTGAAGACCAGCGAGTCCACGCTGCGGGGGCTGCCGCCATAGGCCTTCAGCGCCTTGCGGATCAACTTGCCGGCGGTCTCCAGCGACAACTCGAAACTCTTGATGGCGGCGTTGCGGAACAGGTCAAACATCACTTCGTCTTCGACCGGGGTGCGCGCTATCACCAACAAGGCCTGTTCCAGCGTGGCCGCCGTGCGCAACAGGTGTTCGACGCTCAATGCCATGCTTCACCTTCAGATGTCGCAGCCCACGCCCGCTGGCTTCATGCGAATGATGCCATCCAGCGCCGCCCGGTTGGCCATCTGCTCGCTGGCCTGCACAAGCATGCCGCCACAGCTTACGCACTCACCACCGGCTTGTACGGTACCGCCAACGTCACCCGGGTGCCGCCGCCGGGGTTTTCGCTGATCGTCAGGCTGGCCTTGGGGCCGTGCAGAAGCTGCAGCCGCTCGCGGATGTTGGCCAGCCCGACGCCGGTGCCGGCCGTCTTGCCGGAGGTGGCTGCGCGGCCAAAGCCCAGGCCGGTGTCGGCCACCGTGACGGCCAGTTTGCCGTGCACGATCTCGGCTTTCAGCGTGAGTTTGCCGCCCTCGGGCTTGGGCTCCAGGCCATGCTTGATCGCGTTTTCCACCAGGGTCTGCAGCATCATCGGCGGAAACTCGGCCGACAGCAGGCCGTCGGGCACGTCGATCTCGGTGGCCAGGCGCTCTTCCATGCGCACTTTCAGGATCTCCAGGTAGGGCCGGATCACCGCCAGCTCGCGGCCCAGGTCCCGCAGCCCACCATCGTTGGCCTCGCGCATCGTCGGCATGCTGGCGCGCAGCAGCGCGATCAGGTTTTTCTGCATCTGGCTGGCGCGTTGGGGGTCCACCTCGATCAGGTGGTCGATGCTGGCCAGCGTATTGAACAAAAAGTGCGGCTCCACCTGGGCCTGCATCGCGGCCATGCGGGCCTCCACCACCTGGCGTTTGAGGGATTCGGATTCGGCCGTCTCCACCGCCTGCGCGGCTTGCGCCTCGGCCTGCACCTGGCGCTTGTAGCTGATCTTGATGATCAGTGAGGCGACGATCCACAGCATCGCCAGACTGGGCAAAAACTCACCCACGCTGTACACCGTGGTCGCCTTGCGGCGGGCGGCGCGGCGCGCGTCGGCCACCGTGCGGGCGGCCTCTCGCTTGGCGTCGGCCGCCTCGCTGCGGCCTGCCT
>JANOBL010000389.1:0-5892 GCA_031411635.1 Betaproteobacteria bacterium | reverse complement strand
ACGCCGGTGCTGCTCAAACACCTTGGTCAGCACGGGGGTGCGGCCGGGCGGCAGCTCGTCGATGGTGCTGACGTCCAGATCGGCAAAGTAAGTCATCGCCAAGGTGCGTGGGATCGGCGTGGCGCTCATCATCAGCAGGTGGGGTTCGAGGGGCTCGGTGGCTGGCGCGCCTGGCGCATCCAGCGGCGGTACGGAGTGGAGCTTGGCTCGCAGCGCCAGCCGCTGCGCCACGCCAAAGCGGTGCTGCTCGTCGATGATGGCCAGGCCCAGCTTGGCAAAGTGCACATCGTGCTGGATCACCGCCTGGGTGCCCACCACCAGCATCGCTTCACCCGACGCCACTTGTTCGACCATGCGGGCCCGGCCCTTGCCCTTGCGGCTGCCGGTGAGCCAGGCGATGCCCACACCCATCGGCGTCAGCAGCGGCGCCAGCCACTGCACCAGCTTGCGAAAGTGCTGCTCGGCCAGCAACTCGGTGGGCGCCATCAGCGCGCACTGCCAGCCGCTGTCGATGGCGATGGTGGCGGCCAGCGCGGCCACCACGGTCTTGCCCGATCCCACATCACCTTGCAGCAAGCGGTTCATCGGCGTGGCGCCGTCGCCGGGTGGTGCGGCGCTGGCGCGGGGCCGGCACAGGTCGGTGGCAATCTCCTCGGCCACCCGGCGTTGGGCTGCTGTCAATTGAAACGGCAAGCTGGCCAGCAATTGGTCCTGCAGGCCACCGGGCTTGGCGCGCAACAGCGGTGCACGCAGCCCTGCCCGCTCACGCTGCGAAGCAAGCTGCGAGAGTTGTTGCGACAGCAGCTCTTCAAACTTCAGCCGCTGCCAGGCCGGGTGGCTGCGGTCTTCCAGCGCGGCCATCGCCTCGCCGGCCGGGGGATGGTGCAAGCGCTGCAGCGCGGCGCGCAGCGTGGGCAGGCCGGCCGGCACGCTGCCCGGCGGCAGCAACTCGTCCAGCGGCGCGCGTTGCAGCGCGGCGGCCACGGCCTTGCGCAGATAGGCCTGTGGAAGCTGTGCGCTGGTGGGGTAGACGGGGGTTAGCGCCGTGGCCAGCGGGGTGTTTTCGTCCACCGCCTTGAAGTGCGGATGCACCATCTCGCGGCCAAAAAAGCCGATGCGCGCCTCGCCGCGCACCCGCACCCGGGCCCCCACCGCAAAGGTTTTCTGGTGGCTGGGGTAGAAGTTGAGAAAGCGCAGCAGCAGTGAATCGCTGTCGTCGGCGATGCGCACCAGCAACTGGCGCCGGCTGCGCAACTCGATGCGGCATTCGCTGACGGTGCCTTCCACCTGCACCGGTTCACCATCCGGCGTATCGGCGATGGGGGTGACCCGGGTCTCGTCCTCGTAGCGCAGCGGCAGGTGCAGCGCCAGGTCGATGTCGCGGCGCAGCCCCAGTTTTTCCATCGCCCGCTGCGGGCCGGATTTTTCGGCCGGCTTGGGGGTATCTGGCGGGGCCGCAGGCATGGCGCGGATTTTGCCGCCTGGGCCGGCTGCGCGCGGCTAAACCTGCCCGCCCACCGCTTGCTGCCAGGCCGCAAACTCCAACGGCCGCAACCCGAAGCGCACCACGTTGCCGGCGTGCAGGGATTTGAATTCGGTCAGCACCAGCGCCACAAAAGCCGCTTGCTCGGCCACGGCCACCGTGGCCGGCAAGCGGGCTTGCACGGCTGCACCGTTGGCAGGCAAACCGCTGCGCACGATGGCTGCCACCAGGTCGGACAGCTCGCGCCGGTAGCGCAAACGCAAGGCATCGGGCGGCACCAGTTGCTGGCGCACGGCCACGTATTGCTGGCATGAGCGTGCATAGGCCCAGACAAACACATCCCGCAGAAGATCAACCCGGTTCAGCTCGTACACACCCAGCACGCCGTCCACATAGGCCTGCACCGGCACGTCGATGAACGACAGCGGGCACAGGTTGTGCTGCATCAGCGGGATGTTGGCCGCCAGCCGCGACACACGTTTGTTCACGTCTTCAAACGGTTGCAGGTAGGGCAGGTGCACCATCAGGAAAAAGGCTTGTTCGAAGGGGTCGGTGATCTCGGCGGCCATGCCCAGCACCACGCCAAACAACTCTTCGATGCGCTGCGGCAAGGCCAGTGGCAGGAATACGCTGCCGCTGATGTCGACCGCACGCTGGCGCAAGCGTCCGCTGGTGCGGGGGTCGGCCATCAGGCCGTCGGACAGCAAGGCGTGCAGCGACACCACGGTGTCGACGTGCACGCCAACGCCGCCAGACAATGCGCCCGCCACGCCGTGCACCAGGTATTCCACGGCCGCCTTGTGGTTGAGCACCATCTGGGTTTCGATCGCGTCTTTGCCATCGGCCGCCTGGCCAAACTCGATCAGGCGCTGGGTGTCCAGGCGCGAATAGGTGTTGCCCTCCAGCCGCGACGAGGCCCACGACAGATCGATCAGCAGCCGGTTCAGGATGTCGCGCGCAAAGGTGCCGGCGGGCGCGTCGGCGGCGGGTGAGCGCCCCAGCGCATGCAGTTGCTCGCGCAAGGCCGTGGGCAGGTAGGCGCTGGTGTTGGGCTGGTAGGCTGCCAGAAAATCCATGCGGTAGCCCACCGGTTGGCGCGCCTGCCGAGGCTGCCGGATGTGGGTACGAATTTCAGCGCCTTCGGCCGACAGCGGTATCTGCGCTTCGCCGTCGCTGGCGCTTGTTGCCGTGGTGACGGTTGGCGTTGGCGTTGGCGTTGGCGTTGGTGCCAGCCGGTAGCGCGTGGCACGGCCCGCCCCGGTTGCCACGAGCTGGCCTTGCAGCGCCAACGCCGCCAGGCGACGTTGCAAAGTGCGGCGGCTGAGGGCACCGTTCAAGGCCTGCAGCAGGCGATCAATGCCCAGCCCGTCGGGGTGCGGGGCGATGGCTGCGCACACCCTGTCCAAGTCGTCCGCTGCGGGGGGATAAGCCAAGATTTGTTGCTGAGTGGCGCGCAATGGCGCGATATCCGAATTATCGCGCCAAATTGTGGCGCGATAGCAGATCATTCAGCCAAATCGCGCCACTGGCCCGGGCCCCGGGTCAGCGCTTAGAGATCAAGCACCAGGCTGGGGCCCTTGCAGCCCGAGACGCAGATCATCATCACATCGCCCTTTTGCTGCTCGGCCGGGCTGAGCACACCGTCGCGGTGGTCGATTTCACCGGACAACACCTTGGTCTCGCAGGTGCCGCAGACACCCTCTTTGCAGCTATACGGCAGGTCAAAGCCCGCATCGAGCAGCGCGTCGAGGATGCTGGTGCCGGCCTTGACCTCGATGCTGCGGCCGGTGCGTTTGAGCGTGACGCTGCAGTCGCCCAACACCGGGCCGGTGGCCGCCGGTGCGGTAAAGCGCTCGATGTGTGAATCGGCCAGGCCCAGCGTGGCGCAGGCGCGCTCAAAACCGTCGAGCATCGGCGTCGGGCCGCAGCAATACGTGCCGGTGTTTTTGGGCAGTTTGCCCAACCAGCCGGCCAGGTCGGGCGGGCCGCCGGCCTCGCTGTCAAAGTGCAGCGTGAGTTGCGGCACCAGCGTGGCCAGTTCGTCGGCAAAGGCGGCAGCCTCGCGCGAGCGCACTGCATAGAACATCCGCACCGGTTTGCCGATGGCAGACAAGCGGCGCGCCATCGCCAGGATCGGCGTGATGCCGATGCCACCGGCAACCAGCGCAAAAGTGGGTGCCGATTCGTTGAGCTTGAAGTGGTTCAGCGGCGCCGAGATCTGAAGCTTGCTGCCCGGGCGCAGTTGCTCGTGCACATAACGCGAGCCACCGCGGCTGGCGCGGTCCAGGCCCACACCCAACTGGTAGCGCTGCGGCGCGGGGTCGGGCAAATTGCACAGCGAGTAGCTGCGGCTCAAGCCATTGGGCAGCAGCAGATCGACATGGGCGCCAGCCTCAAACGCTGGCAGCGCCGCGCCGCCGGGGTGCACCAGCTCAACCAGCATCACGCCGTCGGCGGCCCAGGTCAGGGACCGCACACGCACCTCCAGCATCGTCGGGAAATGGCTCATCGAAAATCAACCCATGTTGCAGCGTTGCACATCCAGCCGGACCGTCGCATCGATCTCGACCAGCAGTTCAGGAAACACCAGCGCCTTGACCGCCACCAGTGTGCTGGCCGGGTACGGCGCGGCCAGCACCTCGCGCCGCGCCTCGGCCACCGCGTTCTTGTCGGTGATGTCGGTCAGGTAGACCACCAGCTTGACCACATTGTCCAGCGAGCCACCGGCGGCCTGGGCCAGCAGATTGATCTTGCGCAGGCATTCCAGCGCCTGCGCCTTCGCGTCAAGGCGCTGATCGCGCGCGGCGGGATAAGCCGTCATGCCGCTGATGATCAGCTCATCGCCGATGCGCAGTGCATTGCACCAGGTGGCGCTGTCCGGCTCGGGCAGCGCCGGACTGGCAATGCGCTGCACAGAAGCCATGGCTCAAACCTTGGCCGGCGCGGCAGCCAGCTCGGCGATCTGGCGTGTGGCCAGGCCGCGCAGATGGCGGCGCAGGCGCACGATGCCCATGTCGTGCTGGTAGAGCATCTCGCGCTGGTTGGCGTCGGCTTCCATGTCTTCCATCATCTCGCGGTCTTGCTCCAGCACCACCCAGTGGCGCGCCTCCAGCCGATTCTTGTACAAGAAGCGCCAGGCGTCGCGCTGCCAGCCCTGCACCTTGCGGCAGCGCCAGTGGAAGACGGCCGCCAGCGTGGGGCTGATCGGCGTGTAGCTGCCGATGATGATGAAGTTGCCGCCCGGCCCGCCCGTCTTGGGGTAGGGGATTTCCAACCGCATCCAGTGGGTGCCGGTGTCGGCCCATTCGGTCCAGTCGAAGTTGACATCGCGCTGGCCTTCTTTCTCGAAGACAAAACCGTCGGGGGTCTCGCGGATGCGGAACTTGGCGGTGGCGTCACCCTCGGCCATCGAGTGGCTTTGCTTGTGCAGAAACGTGCCGTGCATCGGATCGACCACGTTGTCCAGCACATAGCGGTAGTCGCCGCGCCATTCGGTGTAACAGAGAAAGTGGGCGTACTCGTCGCCTTCCAGCTCTTCGGGCAGGCGCAGCGGCGGCGGCTCGGCCAGGTTCTGGTGGCTGTTGTACAACCACACCGCGCCGTGGCGCTCCTGCACGTGGAAGCTGCGCACGCAGTTCAGGCCCTCCATGCGGCAACCCGGGCTGCCCGGCACCATCATCACCGTGCCGTCACCGCGCACCTGCACGCCGTGGTACGGGCAGGCGATGCGGTCGCCCATCGCCACGCCACGCGACAGCGGCGCGCCGCGGTGCGGGCAATGGTCTTCCAGTGCTTGCACTTTGCCGGCGCTGTCGCGCCACAGCGCCAGCTTGATGCCCAGCCGGCGCATCGACACCGGCTGCTCGGCGATCAAATGCGACGGGCAGATCGGATACCAGAGGTTTTTCAGGCCGATGGCCAACAGCGCATCGGGTTCGGTGGGGAGTTTGGCAATGCTCATCGCAGTGTCCTTTCTAGCGGCCCAGCCGGGCCATCAGGGCGGTAAAGCGGGCTTCGGTCCAGGCCTGGCCATCGGGGGCGTTGGGGCCGGTGCGGTTCAGCGCATTGACCAGGCCGGGTAAATCGTGCAGGCCGCTGCCGAAGGCGCGCTCGAGCGCGTCGCCGAGCAGGCTTTCGAACTGCGTGGGTTCACGCTCGCGCGCCTGGTGCGGATCCAGGTAGCGGTCCATCAATCGTTCAGTGCTCATCATTGGCCTCCTTCGGCTACACGGTGTTGGATGCGTTGGCGCACCGGCACAAAGTCATAGGTGGGGTAACAGGCGGTGGAAAAAACGCCCCAGGCACGACGTTCCAGTTCGAGGTTCAGCGTGGGCAGCAGGTGCGGCGGCAACGCCAGCGTGGCGATCTGGCCCAGGCCCATCGCCACGGTCCACGAGACGATGCGCACG
>JANOBL010000388.1:0-5687 GCA_031411635.1 Betaproteobacteria bacterium | reverse complement strand
TCAGCAGATCAAACAGGTGCTTGTCGCGGGCGGTGGATGCGTTCAGGTTGCGGCGGTCAAAGCGCAGCAGGCCGCTGCCTTCCTGGGCCATCCCCAGAAGCTTGTGCAGCGAAAACGGCCGCTGCCTGCGCACATTGGCCGATCCATCGTCGATGCCCTGCCCGGCGCGCGCCTGCACCAGCGGCGCCATCACCTGCGCGGCGCCCGCGTCCAGCGCGCTGGTGGGCACAAACGCGGTGGCGCTGGTGGCCATGGCCAGCGTGACCGGCGGCACATAAGGCAGGTACTTGCCGGGTGGCAGCGATAGCGAATCCAGCCGCGCCTGGGTGCCCACCACCTGGCCAAAACCGACCATGGTGCCGGCGCCCAGGCCGTTGTTCCACAGCACATAGTCCACCCCCACCATGTCGCCAAAACGCGAGCTGCCGGTGAGCGGGAAGAAGCCGCCGCTGGTCAGCACACCAGCGTCGTACACCAGCATCAGGTTGCCACCGGTGAAGGCGTATTGCTTGATCGCGGCGACCAGCGCATCGCTGGCACGCTGGTGCGCGCTGTCAGGCACGATCAGCCCGGCGATCTTGGCGGCGGCGGTATTGCCCAGCGCCAGCAGCGCCGAGTCGGTGATCAACTCGATGCGCAGGCCCTCCTCGGCGGCGGTGTCGGTCCAGACCTGCACCTGCCAGCTCTTGGGATCGGCGCCATCAGGCACCAGCAGCGTGACCCGGTCACGCGGCGCTGCAGCCAGCGCTGCGGTGCCGGCCAGGCCCAACAGCGCCGGCAAGATCATCGGCAACACCGCACGCACCAGGCGCCGCCAGGCCGAGGCCGGCAGCGTTTGCAGCCGGCTGGGCAGCGTTGGCCACCAGGGCGGCTGCGGTCGGGACGGGCTTGAACCGGGCTTGCTCATGACAATTACTCCTCTATCGTTGTGACGTGAAAACATGCGCCGGCAACGCAGCGCTCGTTTGCTGCGCTGCTCGTGGCTCGGCCAGCCACAGCAACCACAGCAGATCGCCCACCTGAAACGGCCAGGCAAACGGGGATTTGGGATCGAGCCAGTGGCCGCGTGCCCGGCTTACCCAGGTGCGGGCGCCGGCCTCGTCGCCGGTGCAAAGCGCTGCCACCGCCACCGCTGGCCACCAGAAGCCTTCGGGGTCGGCGGTGCTGCGGGCCCAATGCGCGGGGCTGCGCTGCCACGGCGCGATCGCCGCGCGCCAGGTGTCGCGGGCGCGCTCGGGCTGGCCCCCGTCCACGCCCCACAGCAGCGGCCAGGACTGGGCCACCGTGTCGGGATACCAATGCTTGCGCTGCGGTGCAGCCGATTCCAGGCTGACCCGCCAGGCCGATGACGGCGCATGCCACAGCTTGTTGCGCAAACCGGCCTCGGCCCGGTCGGCCACCGCAAAACTGTTGGCCGCCGAGGCCGGCTGGGCATAGGCATCGCGCTGCACCCGGCCCCAGGCGCGCCAGCCGGCGATCACCTCCACCACGTCCATCGTGTAGACCACCGGGTGGTTGGGCTTGGCGATCGTCAGCCCATCGGCCACCGTCAGCGCCTGCAAGGTGGTGGCGGCGGCCTCCAGCGCCTGGCGCATCGCCGGGTCGCGGATCAGCATCACATCGCCGCCGCGCTGCAGGTAGGCATCGGCCAGCAGCAAGGTGGTGGCGGCGGTGCTGTCAAACGCATCCACCGCACCGCATTGCGACTTGGCCAGGCCGGGTGGGCAGGTG
The DNA here is from genome assembly GCA_031411635.1 of Betaproteobacteria bacterium. Lineage (GTDB taxonomy): Bacteria > Pseudomonadota > Gammaproteobacteria > Burkholderiales > Burkholderiaceae_C > Pseudaquabacterium. The sequence goes on along the minus strand of JANOBL010000388.1, from coordinate 3,956 downwards.
GATTCTTCAAAATCGTCGGCCCGCACCCAGTGGTCCAGCACCACGCCGCGGCTGGCACCCCCCGGCGCAATGTGGCGCGCCAGCCAGCGCAACCAGCCGGCGGTCAGCGGCAACTGCTGCTGCGGTGCCACCCGCAGCGCACCCACCAGCCCCAGGTTGACCTGGTAGGCCGAGATCTGGTGCCAGGCCCGGCCCTGCGCATCGACATGGCCGGCCGAGTGGTGCGACCGCACGGCGCCATCGGCGCTGCGGCCCGGGGCCAACACCACCAGGCCGGCCAGCGCGGCCAGCGCGGCGTCGCGAAACACCGGGTCTACCAGACTGCCGGTGCTGCAGGCGCTGCCGGTGAGCGGTGGTGATGGCGGCGATGCCGGCGCTGCGGCCATCGCACAGGCAGCGGCCAACAGCGCAGCCACCAGACTGCCGGCCCGCAAACCGGCCCGCAAACCGGCCCGCTGTTCAGCGCGCATCAGGGCCACCCTTCTTGCCTGATTTGCGCGAAGGGTCGTGCCAGCTCATGCCCCAGCCGTACAGCGCCACCAGGCCCAGGATCGGCACCATCACGCCAAACAAAAGCTGCAGCAGCGGCATCACCACCGGCCCCATCAACACCAGCAGTGCGGCATGGCTGGCGTATTGCAGCGGCGCCAGCAGGGCCAGGTAGAGCAAGGTCACGGCAGTGAGTGCCGGCCGCTGCCACAGCGCAAACGGAAACAGGTAATAGGTGCACAGGTGCAGCCAGGGTGTCAGCAGCAGCAGCGTCCAGGCCTGGCGCAGGCCGCCGCCCACATGGCTGATCAGCGAGTGTGGAAAGCTGGCCGGCCAGAGCGCGAAATACAGCACCGACGCGCTGTGGATCAACACCGCAAAGCGCAGCAGGTAGGCGCCAGGTTTGGCGCTGTCGGGCAGCCAGCCGGCCAGCACCCACAGCACCACGCAGCCCAGCGCATGTGCGGCCAGGTCCACCCAGCCCAGATCGGGCAAGGCCACGTCGATCAGCGGCACCGGCAGCGAGAACAAATCCAGCCCGGCCAGGTCGGGCTGGGCAAACTGGCCCGGCAACCCCAGCGCCTGCATCCACCACACCATCTGCCGGCCCCAGGCGCTGGCCAGCATCGGCTGGGCCAGCGCCAGCAAGCCGGTGAAGCCCAGCGCGATCAACACCCCCACGGCCAGCCGGTGCCGCGGCAACTGCAGGCTCCAGATCGAGCGGTGCGGCAGGATCGCGCCGCCGCGGTGGCCGCGCAAACGGCCACGCAGGTGGCTGCGGGGGCTGGCGACAGCCATGCTCACCACTGCGCAAACAGGCCCGCGGCCAGCGTCAAACGCCGGTACGTGGGGTTGCCGTATTGCTCGGCCTGGGCGATGAAGCCCCAGCCCGGGCCCATCCAGCGGCGCCAGTTCAGGGCCACGCTGTGGCTGTCAAACTGCACCGCCTGCGGGCCATTGGCGGTGGCCAGGTAGGCCTCGCTGCCGGCGCTGAAACGCAAGCTCAGGTACTGCTCGCCGTCGCGGCCCAGCGTGGCGCTGGCAAACGGCATCGCCGAGTGCACCGCGCCGGGCTCGCTGATGTTCAGCGCAGTGCCGGCCTCCAGCACCACGCTGCCGGGCAAGTAGCCCACCAGCGCCAGCCGCAAACCCCGGTCGCTGCGGCTGTTGTCGAACAAGGCCTTGTACAGCGCGGCCCGGGTGACGACGGCGCGCGCCTGGCCCCAGCTTCGCGACAGCTCGGCATCGATGCGCTGGTTGGCCCAGTTGGGCCCGCCGTTGCCCAGCACCGCGGTGCCGGCCGCCACCCAGTCGGGCGACAGCACGGCGGTGTAGCCCAGCGCGGCGATGCCACCGTGGGCGTCAAACTTGTTCTCTGACAACAACTCGGCGCGCAGCACGTCGCCGCCCTTCAGCAGGTAGCTGCCACGCAGGTTGAGCGCCGATGCGTTGGGCTGGCCTGCGCTGAGCCGGCCCTGGCTGGCCACCAGTTCCAGCGTCAACGGGGTGGTCTGGGCCTGGGTGGGCGCAGCCCAACTGGCCAGCGCCAATGCAGCGGCCGCCAGTTGGTGGCCGACGGGTCGCAGCGGGAATCGAGAGTGGGATGCTTGGGTCAAGGTCAGGTCCGGTGATGGAGAAAATTGAAGGCGCTCACAGCGCCAGATCGTGTTGCAGCAGGTCGGTCACACGCGCCGAGGTGCTGCCATCGCCGAACGGGTTGACCGCGTCGCGCATGCGCTGCAGTGCGGCCGCGTCGGCCAGCAGCCGGGTCACGGTGGCCACCACCAGGGCCTGGTCGGTGCCCACCAGCGCGCCGGCACCGGCAGCGATCAGCTCGGGCCGCTCGGTGGTGTTGCGCAGCACCAGCACCGGGGTGGACAAGGCTGCGCCCTCCTCCTGGATGCCACCCGAATCGGTCAGCGCCAGCACGCTGCGGCGCAGGCACCACAGCAGCGCCGGGTAGTCCAGCGGCGGGCACAAGGTGAGCCGGCCGTCCAGCGCCTGCACCAGCGCGTCCAGCTCCCGGTGCACGGTGTCGCTGACCGCAGGGTTGCCATGCACCGGCCAGACCACCGCCAGATCGTCATGCCGGGCCAGCAGGCTGGCCACCGCCCGGGCGGTGTTGACGATGCCGTCGCCCCAGTTTTCGCGCCGGTGCGCGGTGACGGTGATCAGCCGCAAGCGGGCCGGCCCATCATCGATGCGCTGGCGCAGGCGGTTGATCTCGGGCGGCAGCACCTCGGCGCCGCTGCCCAGCAACTCGTCCAGCCGGGCACTGCCGGCCAGCGCAGCATCCACCGCCGTGTTGCCCACGGTGTGCACCGCCGCGGCGTTGATGCCTTCACGCGCCAGGTTGGCCGCTGCGCCGGTGGTGGGGGCAAAGTGCCAGCGCGCCAGTCGGGCCGTCAGCTCGCGGTTTTTTTCTTCCGGAAACGGCTCGCGCGGAAGGTGGGTGCGCAGCCCGGCCTCGACATGGCCGATCGGCACATCGTTGTAAAACGCGGCCTGGGCCGAGGCCAGGGTGCTGCTGGTGTCGCCATGCACCAGCACCGCCGCCGGACGCAGCGCCTGGTACAGATCGGACAGGCCTTCCAGCAGCAGGCTGTTCAGGTGGGCCAGGCTGTTGTTGCGCCGCTCCAGCACCATTGCATGCTCGGGCACGATGCCAAAAAACGTGTACAGCGTATCGGCCATCTCGCGGTGTTGTCCGGTGTGCACCCAGGCCACCGGCAGGCCGCGCCGGCGCAGCTCGGCATACACCGGGGCCATCTTGATGATCTCGGGCCGGGTGCCGACCGAGATCAGCACCGGTGCAGCGGTTGAAGAAACGTTGGGCATCAAAGGGTCCGGGAAGAGGCAGGGGAAACAGCCGCGCCTGCGGCAGCGGGGGCTGCGGCCGCCAGGCCGGCGGCGCTGGGGGCCGCCAGATCGATCACCAGCCGGGGCGCGGCGCCAGCCGCGATGCGCCAGAAATCACCGACGCGGGCAATCTGCGCGTTGCCCTCCAGTACCCGGGGCATCGCATAGCGCGCGGCCGGGAGCAGCCAGCTCATGTGCGCCAGCGATTGCGGATGGCTGGCCAGCAGGCGCTGGCCGCTTGTGCCGTCTTGCGCCTGAGGCTGCGTTTGCATCCGCCACCGCACCTGCAGCCGGCGGTTGGCAAAATCGGCGTACTGCGCCATCGTCAGCCAGCGCAGGCGCTCGCTGCGCACCAACTCCTTGGTGTGCGACAGCCACTGCTGAAACGCCATCGGAAAAATCGCGATGCCGGGTGGGTGAAAGTACACCAGCCGCACGGTCTGGTTGTCGGCACAAAAATCGGCCACGTCAACCAGCCAGGCCGCGATATCGGTCTCGGCCACCTGGTGCATCGAGGCTTCCTCAAACGCCGCATAGCGGCCGAAACTGAGCACCGGAAACGCCCACATGTCGGCCGGCCCACGCTGGCCGTCCTGGTAGCTGCGGGT
>JANOBL010000387.1:0-1909 GCA_031411635.1 Betaproteobacteria bacterium | reverse complement strand
GTGGTGACGCAGACGACGCTGAGCGTGGACGACGCTGCAGCGATCCTGGCCGAGGTCAAGCGCCTGTTTCCCCAGGTGCGTGAGCCCAAGCAGCAAGACATTTGTTATGCCACGCAGAACCGGCAAGACGCCGTCAAGCTGCTGGCGCCGCAAGTGGACATCGTGATCGTCGTCGGCAGCCCCACCAGCAGCAACAGCAACCGGCTGCGTGAGCTGGCCGAGCGGCTGGGCACACCGTCGCACATGGTGGACGCGGCTGACGATCTGCAGCCTGGCTGGTTCGAGGGCCGGCCACGGGTGGGCCTGACCGCCGGCGCCTCGGCGCCCGACGTGCTGGTGCAGCAGGTGATCACCCGGCTCAAGGCGCTGGGCGCGGTCAGCGTGCGGCGGCTGGCCGGGGTGCAGGAGACGGTGCAGTTTCCGCTGCCAATGGGCCTGGGCGACAAATCCATGAGCCAATTCGTTGCATCACGATCGTGATCGCCCACTAGGCCGCCGCCATGCGGCGTCCGCCCCCCCCCGAGGGGGAGCAAGAAAACTTGGGGCGGCCCGGCGTTTTCTTCTGAGCCGCTCAAGCCCATCCAGACCTTGAACGGCACCCCGGCGGTGCCGTTGCCACGCTGCAAGCCCAACCAGGACTGATCCCATGCTCGACATCAACCAACTGCGCCGCGACCTGCCCGGCGTGGTGGCGCGGCTGGAAGCCCGCAAAACCCCGCAGCCTTACCTGGATGTGGCGCGTTTCAGCACGCTGGAGGCCGAGCGCAAGGCGCTGCAAACCCGCACCGAGGATTTGCAGGCCAGCCGCAACAGCCTGTCCAGGCAGATCGGCCAGCGCAAGGCCAAGGCCGAGGACAGCAGTGCGCTGATGGCCGAGGTGGCCGGCATCGCCAGCGAGATGGGCGCGGGCAGCGAGCGGCTGGCGCTGATCCAGGCCGAACTGCACGCCATGCTGATGGCGGTGCCCAACCTGCCCGATGCCAGCGTGCCGCTGGGCGAGGGCGAGGCCGACAACCTGGAGCAGCGGCGCTGGGGCACACCCGGCAACTACGACTTTGTGGTCAAAGACCATGTCGACCTGGGCGCACCGCTGGGCCTGGATTTTGAGACCGGTGCCAGGTTGAGCGGCACCCGGTTCTGTTTCCTGAAAGGCCCGGTGGCGCGGCTGCACCGGGCGCTTGCGCAATTCATGCTGGACGTGCAGACAACCGAGCACGGCTACACCGAGTGCTACACGCCGTACATCGTCAACCGCGAGATCCTGGAGGGCACCGGCCAGTTGCCCAAGTTCAAGGACGACATGTTCTGGGTGTATCGAGGGGCCGACGGGCAAGCCGTCGGCGGCAGGGGCGGTGATGAAGCCCAGCCCGAGCAGTACCTGATCTCCACCTCGGAAATTTCGCTGACCAACAGCGTGCGCGAGCAAATCCTGAAGGCCGAAGACCTGCCGATCAAACTCACCGCACACAGCCCGTGTTTCCGCTCCGAGGCCGGATCGGCCGGGCGCGACACCCGCGGCATGATCCGCCAGCACCAGTTCGACAAGGTCGAGATGGTGCAGGTGGTGGCGCCCGAGCACAGCGACGCCACGCTGCAAACCATGGTCGGCCATGCCGAGGCCATCCTGCAAAAGCTGGCGCTGCCGTACCGCGTGGTGCTGCTGTGCGGCGGTGACATGGGTTTTGGCGCGATCAAGACCTACGACCTGGAGGTGTGGCTGCCGGCGCAAAACACCTACCGCGAGATCAGCTCGTGCAGCAACTGCGGGGATTTCCAGGCCCGCCGCATGCAGGCGCGGTTCCGCCGTGCCGGGGCCAGGCCCGACAGCAAACCCGAGTTGGTGCACACCTTGAACGGCTCCGGCCTGGCGGTGGGCCGGGCGCTGGTGGCGGTGCTGGAGAACCACCAG
>JANOBL010000386.1:0-7571 GCA_031411635.1 Betaproteobacteria bacterium | reverse complement strand
GTTTGCCGCCGCGCCGGGGCGGGGGTTTGCATTTGGCGGCTGAATGCATTCTTGAAAGCCTTGCTCAATGCCCCGCATCCTGATCGCCGGTTACCAGCACGAGACCAACACCTTTGCTCCCAGCCTGGCCGATTGGGCGGCGTTCAACCGGGGCGATTCGTTCCCGGCCTTTGTGCGTGGCGCCGCGATGCAGGATCAGCTCACCGGCATCAACATCCCCGTCGGCGGCTTCATCGCTGCCGCCAAGCGCCAAGGCTGGACGCTACTGCCCTCGTGCTGGGCCGGCGCAATCCCGTCGAGTTTTGTCACCCGCGATGCATTTGAGCGCCTGGCCGGCGTGATCTGCGCCGATGTGACCCAGGCCCTGCAGACCGGCCTGGACGCGATCTACCTCGATCTGCATGGCGCGGCCGTGGCCCAGCATGCACCCGACAGCGAGGGCGAGCTGCTGGCCCGGCTGCGCCAGATCGTCGGCCCGGCGCTGCCCATCGTCGCCAGCCTGGACCTGCATGCCAATGTCACCCACCGCATGCTGCGCCAGGCCGATGCGCTGGTGGCCTACCGCAGCTACCCGCATGTGGACATGGCCGCCACCGGTGAGCTGGCGGCCAGCCTGCTGGCGCGGCGCTTCAAGGCCGGCCAGCGTGAGCCGCTGCACTACCGGCGGCTGCCGTTTTTGATCCCGCTCAACGCGCAAAGCACCTGGCTGGCACCGGCGCGTCAGCATTACGACGAGTTGCAAGCGCTGGACCGAAGCCACGCCACGGTGCTGAGTTTTTGCATGGGGTTTCCGGCCTCTGATTTTGACGAGTGCGCGCCGATGGTCTTGGGCCATGGCGTGGCCGCCGAGCCAGCGGTGGAACAGCTTTACGCCAGCGTGGTCGAGCCCACGCAGTGGCGGCTGCACATCCTGAGTGCCCGCGACGCGGTGAGCCAGGCGCTGGCGCTGGCCGCATCGGCTGACAAACCGGTGGTGATCGCCGACACCCAGGACAACCCCGGCGCTGGTGGCGACAGCAACACCACCGGCTTGCTGCATGCGCTGCTGGCCCAGGGCGCCGGCCGCCAATACCCCGGCCAGGTGGCGCTGGGTTTGATGTTTGACGCGGCCGCCGGCCGTGCCGCGCACCAGGCCGGCGTGGGCGCCGAGCTGGACCTGGCACTGGGCACATCGGTGCCCACCTTCAGCGGCCAAGCCAGTGACCCACCGGTGCGCGGCCGCTTCAAGGTGTTGGCGCTCAGCGACGGCGCCTGCACCTTGACCGGCCCGATGATGACCGGCCTGACGGTGCAGCTTGGCGCCAGCGCCTGCCTGGAGATTGCAGGCATCCGCATCGCCGTGGTCAGCGGCAAGAAGCAGTTGCTGGACCGCGCGCTGCTGCGTTTGGTGGGCATCCAGCCCGAGCTGATGCGCATCATCGTGGTCAAAAGCAGCAACCACTTTCGGGCCGACTTCGGGCCCATCGCCAGCCGGGTGCTGGTGGCCAAGGCGGCCGGGCCGATGGCGGCCGATCCGGCCGACTTGCCGTGGCGGCACCTGCCGGCCAGCATCCGGCGCCGGCCCTGATGCCGGTGCGCCTGATCCCGCTGCTGCTGGCGCTGGCCTGGGGCCTGAACTGGCCGGCGGTCAAGATCATGCTGTCGGTGGTGCCACCGTTTTCACTGCGTGGCCTGGGCCTGGGGGGTGGTGCGCTGCTGCTGTTGCTGCTGGCGGCCGTGCAGCACAAGCCGTTGTGGCCCACGCGCGCCGCCTGGCCCGGCATCCTGACCGGCGCCGCGCTGACGGTGGCCGCCTTCAACTTTTTCACCGCGTTTGCGCAGCTCAGCACCAGCACATCGCGTGCGGCGGTGCTGACCTTCACGACACCGATGATGGCCGCCGCGCTGGCCTGGTTGCTGTTGGGCGAGCGGCCCGGCCGCCGGGGCGCAGCAGCCTTGCTGCTGGGCGGTGCAGGGGTGGCAGTGCTGGCCTGGCCGGTGTTGCGCGCGGTGGCGGCTGGGGGCTCGGCACTGGGCCTGGTGCTGCCGTTGGGCGCCGCGCTGGCCTGGGCCTGCGGCACCGTGGCCGCCAAGCGCTGGCCGCCGCAGGGCGACCGCATCGTGGTCACCGCCTGGCAACTGGGCCTGGGCGCGGTGCTTGGCGGCGTGGCCGCGCTGCTGGCTGGCGAGGTGTTGCCCCGCGTGTGGCCAGCGCGGGTGGCAGCAGCGATGGCCTACCACGTGTTCATTGCCACTGCGGTGGCCTATGTGCTTTGGTATCGGCTGCTGGCATCAGCCAGCGCCACCGCATCGTCATTGGCGGTGCTGGCGGTGCCGGTGGTGGGTGTGCTGGGTGCGATGGCGCTGGTAGGCGACCGGCCCAGCGCGGCCGACTGGCTGGGTTTTGTGCTGGTGCTGGGCGGGGCTGGTGCGGTGGTGTTGAGGCTGCCGGCGAATCCCTCCGACAACCCGGCCCAGCTCGGTTGACCGCGAAATAACGGTTGGCTCAAACCTTGGTCGGCGCTGCCAAACGACGCACCCGAACTGCAAATCAGACGAAATCAACCTTGGTCATTCCAACGCAAATGATCGCAAGTTGAGCAAAGTTGAGCAGCATCCCACCCACATGCAGCCGGCGGAATTGCCGGATGGCACCTGAATCTTCAATCATTATTGAGTCCCTCGCCAGGTCCATCTGCCCAACGATCCAGCACCGGCTTAGAACGGCAAGGGATGCAATGCCGACCATCACGAGCGAAATCGCCAGTCGATCCGACAATACGTAGCCAACGGCGCCTGCCAAACCCGTGGCCACTACCGCAGAATAGTAGACATTGAACAGGCCTCGAATGAACTTGGCGTCCAATGGCGTGTCGTGTTTCAATACAAGCAGTGGCAGGGATCCCATGAAGAAGAAACCCATCCAAGCCAGCAAAGCAATCGTCGACGAAATTGCGATTACCTTTGCAAACATGGCTGCTCCAAGCTTGGTGCTGCTTTTAGTACAAGATACTGCCGCGCCTGCCCTGGCTGGGAAAAAAAATGGCTGCCAGCGCTGAATTTTCTAATTTCCTGCGTGATCAACTGGCGAGCATGGGGCACATCACGCTGCGCCGCATGTTCGGCAAGACCGGCGTGTTCTGCGAGGGCGTCATGCTTGGCGTGGTGACAGACAATACGCTCTATTTTCGCGTCGACAGTCTGAACCGGGCGATATTCAAGGAAGCCGAGTTGTTTCCTTCTCTCAACTATGTGAAGCATGGCCAAACAATCGATCTTTCATTTTGGCGGGTGCCGGAGCGCTTGCTGGATGAGCAGGTCGAATTCCTCGCCTGGGCGCAGGCCGCGCTGGCGGCGGCGCACCGGGTTGCGGCAAAGCGCGGCAGTTCGCTGGCAAGCGCCAGTCAAAAGCGTGCCAAGGCGCGCAAGGCCTGAGCATTGGCTCAACCGGGCCGATTGCGGCAGTTGATCAAAACGGTCACTTGGCTCAGAGGTCAGGCTGCAGTGGACACAGCGTTGATGTATTGCTACCATGCAATACATGAAGGCCATGTTGCTTGCCCGCAGCAAGGAGATCCGAGACGACGTGTCCATGGTTGAAGTTGTCGTCTGGGAGTTGCCAGAGCCGCTTCCTCCAAGCACTCACAACTTCAAGTATCGCCTCTTCTACGGTGCGGCTGACACATGCCACGTCCGATACGACAACGAACGCGGCAAGGGCGATCACCGCCACGTTGGCGAAAACGAGTACGCCTACAACTTCACGACAATAGATCAACTGCTTGATGACTTCGAGCGCGACATAGCGAACTGGAGCTAGACCATGAAGGCGATCATCGAGGTAAAACGCAAGGGTTCGGCGATTCGAACGGCACGTGAACAATTGGTGGCTGCGCGGCAGGGTCGCACACCGGACTATCGGCTCAGCTTTGAGTCCACAAAATCGCTTTTCGCTGATCTAACGCCAGCTCGACTAGACCTCTTGGATACCTTGCGCAAGATCGGACCTTGCAGCGTCTATGCGCTGGCCAAGGCTGCTGAACGTAACTACTCCAACGTCCATGCAGACGTTTCGCGTCTGGAAGAACTGGGCCTGATCGAGCGAAACGACGACAACGCTGTATCAGTGCCGTACGACGCAGTAGAAATCCTATTGCCACTGGCGCAAGTAGCGTAGCGCTGCGTCGCATGCACGCGCTTGGCCGACGGGCCACAGGCCATCCGTTGGGCCCATCGCGTCAAACCCCCGACGGCAAGCGCTGCAACCCGCGCACCGGCGACGCCAGGATCAGCGCCGCCTGCGCACCAAAGCCCACACAGGCCAGCACCAGACAGGCCGGTGCGCCCCAGCGCTCGCCCACCAGGCCGCCCAGCGCGGCGCCCAGCGGCCGGGCGCCCATGTTGACAGTCAGAAAAATGGCCGACACCCGGCCCAGCATGGCCTGCGGTGTCACGGTCTGGCGCAAGGTGGTTGAGCTGATGGTCCACAGGATCGGCCCGACGCCAAACATGAAAAACGAGGTGGCGGCCAGCCAGCCGGACGGCCACACCACGGTGGCGGCCATCGTCAATGCCGCCAGCACCGATACCACCGGGCCCAGCACCACCACGCTGCCAAACGGCAGCGCGGCCAGCACCCTGGGTGCGGCCAGCGCACCGATCACCATGCCGGCACCGTAACTGGCCAGCGTAAAGCCCACACCGCCGGCGCCCAGCCCCAGCGTGGCCATTGCATAAGGTACATACGCTGCCTGCAATACAAACCAGGCCAGGTTCCAGGCCACGGCCGTCAGCAGCACCGGGCGCAGCAGTGCATGCCGCCAAACCAGGCGCGCGCCGTCTTGCAACTCCAGCCACGGATGGCGCGGCGCGGCAGGTGGGCGGGCTGGATCGGGCAGGCCCAGCAGCAAGCCCAGCGCACTGGCCGACAACAGTGTGGCCAGTGCAAACGCGGCCGATCCACCGGCCCAGGCCACCAGCGCCCCAGCCAACGCCGGCCCGGCCGCAAATGCGGCGCTGCGCGCCAGCTCCAGCCGGCCATTGGCGGCGCCCAGCGCGGTGCGCGGCACCAAGGCCGGCAACAAGGCCGGTGCGGCCACGCTGAAGCCCACGGTGCCCGCCGCGCCGACAAAACCAAGCAGCGCCAGCAGCGGGATCGACAGCTTGCCGCCCAGCGTGGCCAGCAGCAATGCGGCCAGCGCCAGCGCGCGCACGCCTTCGGCCATCACCATCAGGCGGCGCCGCGAGATGCGGTCGGCCAGCAGGCCCAGCGGGATCGCCAACAGCAAAAAGGGCAGGGTTTGCGCCGCGCTCAGCATGCCGATCTGGCCCGGCCCGGCTTGCAGCAGCAGCACGGCGATGATCGGCACCGCCGCCAGGCTGACTTGCTCGGCCGATTGCGCCGCCAGATTGGCGGTGGCCAGCGTGGTGAAAGCGGGTGGCAGCGCTGGGGTCATGGGTGGGTGCATCCGAGCTTGCTCATTTGTCCAATCATGGCCGGGGGTGCTGCCGCTGGCTGGCCGCTTCCGGACCTGTGGCGCAGCGCTGCAGGCCCTGGGCCAGCGCCTGCCGTGGCAGCGTACCGGCCAAGCCGATTGTCACCACGGCGGCCACCATGGCCGCACTTCTGCCGTACCACCTGCCGCACCACCTGCCGCAGTGTCAGCGAAGGCGGGTTCCAATCGCCGGCAGCGCGGCATGGCGGCCGGCAAACGGCAGATCGGCCCAGGCCGGCGGGCCGGTGTTTGCCAGCTTCACCTGGCCTTTGAGGCGCAGCACGCCGGCTGGCAGCGCCTGCAGCCAGGCGCGCAGCCGGTGGGCGTCAAAACAGCCGTCGGGCCGGACTGCCCAGGCTTCAAAACGGCGGTCGTGATTGGCGGCCGCGGTTGGCAGCAAACCACCGCCATGCGGCCGGTACAGCGCCGTGCCCAGCCAGGCCATTGGCAACTCGGCCTGCACGCTGGCCTCCACCTCGGGCTGGGCCGGGTTCAGCGTGACGATGCGGCGGGCGACAAAAACCGTGGTGGTGCCGGCTGTCATCGGCGGCTCAGATCGCGTCGATCGGGTAGATCGGCCGCCGCACCTTGTGCAGGCCCAGCGCTGCGTAGTCGGAGCTGCACACGCCCGTGCCAGCGCATTCAACCACCGCGTGCGCAAACTGCCGCAAGCCTGCCCGCCAGTGGATGCGGCTCTTCAACATCAAAAACCGCTGGTTGCCCGGTGCAATGCCCACGGCGGTGAGTGCTGCCAGGTCATTCGGCTCCACATGGTTGGAGATCACGACGATCTGCACTTTGCCGGTGTCCAGCACGGCGGTGGGGCCCATGTCGTTCAGTTCACCACGCGACATCGGCCCCAGGTTGCGGTAGCGGCCGTCACACAGCAGCTTGACCCGGCCGGTAACGGTGCGCGGCTGGCCGGTCAAGCCGATGGCCAGCATGTCCAGCTTGCCGCCCAGCGCCAAAGTCAGCTCGGCGCCGATGCCGGCGGCGTGCATCTGCTGCACCGCCACCGGGTCAAAGATCGCAAATACCGCCACGCCATCCAGCCCGGCATCCAGGATCGCGCCCAGCACCGTCATCGTGTCCATCGTGCCGCCCGACGCGCAGTTGTCGCTGTGGTCCAGCAGCACCACCGGGCCGCTGCCGGCGGGTTTGTTGATCGCCAAGGCCTGGGCCTGCGCCATCGACTCGCCCAATGGTGTTATCGGGTAGACAAACTGCGCGCGGGCAGCCCAGGCTTGTTCCAGCAACTCGTCGCACCAGCGCTGGGCCTGGGCCGGGTTGTCGTCGCACACCACCACGGCAGACAGTCCGGCAAACTCGATATCGGCATTGGGGAAGCCGACAAATACGCTGGCGCACAGCGCGCCTTGCGCCTCCATCTCGCGGCAGCGCGCCTGCAACTCGCGGTTGGGGCTGTCGTCGGTGCCCTGGCGCATCACATGCGGCAGCATTGGCTGACGGCCCCAGGCCTGGGTGGGCCGCACCCGGCCCGCCAGCAGGCCCAGCAGTGCCTGGCCGGCGCGCTGGCCGGTTTGATACACATCGACGTGCGGGTAGGTCTGGTAGCCGGCAATCACAGTGGCTTGCCGGGCCATCGCGTCGTAAAGATTGGTGTGCATGTCCAGCGCCACGGCTATCGGCAAATTGGGTGCAATCGCGCGGATGCGGCGCAGCAACTCGCCTTCACCATCTTCGTAAGTCTGGGTCACCATGGCACCGTGCAGGTCCAGCAGCAGCGCGTCGCAACCCTGGCTGACGGTACTGAGGATGCGGCTGGCAATGTGCTCAAACGCGGCGTCGTGCACCGGGCCGCTGGGCCAGGCCGATGCGGCAATCGCCACGGTGTAATCGGCCCCGGCGGCTTCGGCCAGATCGATGAATGCGGCAATCGCCGAGCCGGTGCCCCGGTAGGCCGCCACCGCCGCCGCGCCCTCGGGTGGCAGCTCGGCGCCAGTGGCAAAGCGCGATAACGGCGTGGGCACCGGCGAGAAGGTGTTGGTCTCGTGCTTCATCTGGGCGATGACGAGCTTCATGGTCGGCTCCGGTGGGATGGCACAACCATGATGCCCCAGCACCCCAGTGGCTGGG
>JANOBL010000385.1:0-2633 GCA_031411635.1 Betaproteobacteria bacterium | reverse complement strand
TGTTGATGCGCACATACATCTCGGTGTGGTCTTCGGCCTGGCCGCTGATGATCAGCGGCGTGCGGGCCTCGTCGATCAGGATCGAATCCACCTCATCGACGATGGCGAAGTTCAGCCCACGCTGCACCCGGTCGGCCAGCTCGTAGACCATGTTGTCGCGCAGGTAGTCGAAGCCGAACTCGTTGTTGGTGCCGTAGGTGACATCGGCCACGTACGCCGCTTGCTTTTCTTCGCGCGACAGGCCCGGCACGTTGACGCCCACGCTCAGGCCCAGAAAGCTGTAGAGCCGGCCCATCCACTCGGCATCACGCCGCGCCAGGTAATCGTTGACGGTGACGACGTGAACACCCTTGCCGGACAGCGCGTTCAGGTACACCGGCAAGGTGGCCATCAAGGTCTTGCCCTCACCGGTGCGCATCTCGGCGATCTTGCCGTTGTGCAAGGCCATGCCACCGATGTACTGCACATCGAAATGCCGCATCTTCAGGCTGCGCTTGCCGGCCTCGCGCACCGCGGCAAAGGCATCCGGCAGCAGATCGTCCAGCGACGCGCCCTGCTGGATGCGCTGGCGGAACTCGTCGGTTTTGGCGCGCAGCGCGGTGTCGTCCAGCCGCTCAAATTGCGGCTCCAGCGCATTGACCTGCTCGACCACACGGCGGTATTGCTTGAGCAGCCTGTCGTTGCGGCTGCCGAAAATCGAGGTGAGAAGCTTGGGCAACATGCGGCGTGGTGGGTCTGTGGGGCAAAGCCAACAAGTCTATCATCGGCCTCCGTCGCGCTTGCCCTGAGAAACCGTGCCCAAAGCGACGCCCACCCTCCATGCCACCGCCCCGCGCCACCCCCGCTCAACCGCTGCTGGCCAGTGGCACGCAGCCGATCGCCCAGGCGATGGCGCACAGCGAAGCGCTGACGGCCTTGTCGCAGCGCATGGCGGCTTCGCAGGCGCGGCTGGCGGCGCTGCAGCCGCTGCTGCCGCCGGCGATGCGCCCGCATGTCAAGGCCGGGCCTATCGACGAAGCCGGCTGGACGGTGCTGGCCACCAACAGCGCGGTGCTGGCCAAACTGCGGCAGATGTTGCCGGCGCTGGAAGCCCATCTGCGTTGCCACGGCTGGCCAGGGCCACCGGTGCGGGTGAAGATGCTGAGCCCGGGCTGAGACAGTCTCCGGCGCTGCGCGTCAGCCGGCGCGGGCAGGCAGGTCGATCTCGTCCTCCACCGACTGCACAAACACCAGGCACGCCACCAGGCCAGGCTCCAGGTCGGCACTTCGGTAGCTGGACTGCCAACGCACCTGCACCCGGCCGCGCTGGGCTTCGGTCAAGTCCCCCAGCACCATGGCTATCAGGAAATCGATCTCGGTGTCCTGCAATACCACCGGGGCGTGGCGCGCCAGCAGACTGGCCGCCGCCAAGGTGTTGTCCAGCACCGAGCGCACATCGCCCGACACCCCTTGGGCGCGCTGCAGCCGCTCGCCAACCTGCCGGCCGACACGATCGGCCTCGGCCGGGCTGGTGGCATGGAGCAGCGCGGCCAGCGCGATGGCCGCCGCCTGCAGCGCACCGCTGGCGTTGTGCAACGTCTGGCGGATCTCGTGAACCAGCATTTGCTGCAATTGCTCGCGCTCTTGCAACAGGCTGCGCAGGGCACGCAATGATTCTTCGGCCACTTCGCGCAGCGATGCCTGCGACCGCTGCGCTTCGCGGGCCTGGCGGCCGCTGGCACCGATGCGGTCCAGCGCCATGCCCAGGTAACCCAGGTTGCCGTACAGCGCTGCCACCAACGCGGTGCAGACCAGCAGTGCAAAGTCCCAGGAGCCACTGATGCCGCTCCTGGTGGGCAACGCAGGCAAAGCGTGTAGGTGACAACCCCCAGCAGCCAGAGCGCCCCGGCCAGGCCCGCGCGGATTGGCCAGCCCAGGTCGATGCGCAAGGCCATGGTTCGCAGCGCCAGCGACGCCAGCATCAGGCCGCAAGCGGCGTGGTAACTCATCCAGGCCGGCACCACACCCCGGGCGGCAAAGCCGGTCATGCCCAGGCCCAGGGCCATGGAGCCGGCCACCCACAGCGTCAGCGGTCTGCGGGCATAGCGCCGGTACAACATGCTCCACACCGTCAGCGCCAACGGGATGTGGATGGCGCCTGCCAGCAAGGCGATGATCTGCAGGTTGCTCATGTGGGCGGGACGATTGCGACGCTGCGTCGCAGGGCCCACACTGGGCGCGGATGGTGCCGGCTATCCGAATCGAACGGATCACCTACCGCTTACAAGGCGGTTGCTCTACCAAATGAGCTAAGCCGGCACAGCCTGAAATTTTATGACGATCGGCGCAGCAACGGCGGCTACTTGATGCGC
The DNA here is from genome assembly GCA_031411635.1 of Betaproteobacteria bacterium. Lineage (GTDB taxonomy): Bacteria > Pseudomonadota > Gammaproteobacteria > Burkholderiales > Burkholderiaceae_C > Pseudaquabacterium. Next base: position 282 of record JANOBL010000385.1, on the reverse strand, counting down.
TTCAAAGACGGCCGGCCACCGCCGATCGGCGTCGGTGGCTCCGGCGGCCGGTCATCGGCGGTGGGTGCGCTGGGCACCAACTCGGGCTCGATCAGTTCATCCATGCCGGTGGCCTGGGGCGCCAGCCGCAGGCCGGCCCGGGTGGGCTCGGGCGCCGCCGGTGCGTGCGCCGCATCACCGGGCGCTGTAGGCACCGGAAACGCCATGCCCTGGCCGTTTTCACGGGCGTAAATGGCCACCACATGGTCCACCGGCACCGCGATCTCGCGCGAAACGCCGCCG
>JANOBL010000384.1:0-6667 GCA_031411635.1 Betaproteobacteria bacterium | reverse complement strand
AGGAAAAAGTCATTGCGCAAGAAGTTGTAATCGGCGATCTCGGCCTTGTAGCCACCCTCAAACGTCTGGCCGCCGGTGCGCGTGATGTGGTTGACCGTGGCACCCAGGCCGTTGGAGTAAAGGATGCCGCCGGTGCCGCCTTTGACCACCTCCACCCGCTTGGTCATCAAGTCGTCGCGCACCGCCACGTCGTTGTTCATGAACTGCACTTCGGGCTCTTCAAACCACGGCAGGCCGTCGATCAACTGCGGCGCGTAGCGGTAGCCGCCACTGACAGGCAGGCCGCGCACGGTGATGTTGTTGCTGGCCTCGCCCGCGGTGCTGCCCTCGGCAAAGATGCCGGGCACGTTTTGCAGCAGGTCGGCGGTGCTCATCGGCGCCAGACGGCGGATCTCCTCTGCGGTGAAGGTGTTGATCGTGAAGGTGGAGTCTTTTTTCAGCGTCTTCTTGCCAACACCGGTAACGATGACACGCTGCGACGGGTCGGTCTCTTCGGCCTTGCTGTCGGCGCCGGGCGCCGAGGCGGTGGCTGCTGGCGCTGCTGCGGCCTGCGGTGGGGTGGCGGCGGGCGTCTGGGCAAATGCGGCTTGCATCGCCATCGCCAGCGGAATGATCGCGAATGGTGCGAAGCCCGCTTTCAGTGTTTTGGTCTGTCTCATGGTCTGGTCTCCTGGTGCTGATGCGCTTGGTTACTCGTCTGCCCTGTCTTGGCCACCGGGCGCGATTGGGGGCTTTGCCGCTAGCCCGGGGGCCGCCGCAGCGGCCACAACTGCACGCTTGCGGCAGCGGCTTGGGTGCCTGCTGCGGCCAGCCGCACCTGTGTGCTGCCGGCGAGAGACGGATAGCTGCGCACCGCATAGGCCGCAGCGTCGTTGACAAAGACTTCGATGGCCGAGCCATCGACGATCACACGCAGGCTTCGCATGGGGCCGAAGGCTTCGGTGGCATAGCTGCCGACCAGGCGTTGCGGCCCTTCGCCATCGGTGGACAGCGTGGAACCCGATTTGTCCACGGTCACCCTCCCCAGGGCCGGGTCGAACAGCAGACGGGTGACCTCCCGGCCGTCCTCCGACGCCATCACGTCGATCACCAACTGCCCCGCCCCAAGCTTTGCGGCGTCCAACTCCACCAGCAGTTCATAGGCCTGCAGGCCGCTGGCCAGCACCACCGGCTGCTGGCCCAGCGCCATGTCGGCATGCGCGACCCCGCGCTCACCACGCAGCGCAGCCAGTTCGGGTGCAGGCGCCTGACCCAGCGTCTGGCGATCGGGCATCAAAAACCAGGCTCGTGGCAGGCTGAAGACATTGGCCCAGCCAGCACGCTCCTGGGAGGGTGGCGAGCGTCGCTCGTCGATGATGCCGATGGCGCGCAGCCGGCCATCCGCCGCCCGCCCCACCGTGGGCGCCAGGTGGCCCGGCACCAGGTCCAGATGCTTGGGCGTGCGGAAAAAGGGCTTGAAGACGCCGCCGGACCAGTCCCCGGTCCAGTAGACGGCGCGTGTTGCGGGCTCGCCGTATTTGCTGATCTTGCCGCCGATCGGATTGACCACCAGTACAGACACACCGTCTGCAAGACGCTCGAACACCGGCATCTCCCAGATCTCCGAGCCGATGTCCAGCGCACGAAACGTCGGCTCGGTGAACCGCCGTTGCCGTTGCCAGCGGGCGCCGCTGTCGCCGCTCTCGCCGCTCTTGCCGGGCTTGAGTTGCAGGTACTCCAGGCCACCGCCGCTCTCCACAGTGGCGCCGATGATCATGTGCCAGGTGTCGGCTTCCTTCCACAGGTAGGGATCGCGAAAGTCCCTGACATCCCGGGTATTGAGCACCGGCCCCAGCTTGCGCCAGTGGCGCAAATCGGCGTCCTCGCTGACGGCCATCGCGATGCCGGGGTTGCTGGCCGCCAAGCGGTCACCGTGGTTCACGCTGGTGTAAAAGGCAAAGGCCTTGCCGCCGTCGGCAATGACGGCGCCCGACCAGATGCCCTTCATGTCGAAGCCGAAGCTGTCGGACTGCAATTCGGGCCGCAAGGCATCCGGCAGGGGTTGCCAGGTGACCAGGTCGCGGCTGGCCATGTGGCCCCAGTGCATCTGGGTCTTGAACGGCCCGTTGGGCGTGCGCTGGTAAAACAAATGCCAGGCGTCGCCCCAGCGCAGCAGGCCGTGCGGTTCGTTGGTCCAGTTGGCCGGCGGCATCGCGTGGAAGCGCGGGCGTTGCCAGTCGCCGGCAAATCGGCTTTCGGGCACACGCAGCGACGCGTCGGCGTCGGGCACCTGCCCGGCCGCAGGCCCCGGCAACAGGGCCAGTTGCGCGCTGCTCAACGGCTGGGGATAGACGGCGACCAGGTCGTACGCCGCATTCAGCCGATTGATCTTGAATTGCAGGATCTTCGCCAGCACAGCCGGCGCGGCAAGCTGCAGCGGCGCTGGCACCAGCCGCAAGCCCATGCCCGGCGCGCCGGTGGCCAGGCCCACCCGGGCGCCGTCCTGGTAAAGGCTGACGACACCCGCCGCGGTGTCGACGCTGGCCACCAGGTGCACCCAGCGGCCGAGTGGAAACCGGCCCGGCGCGGGCACACGCAACATGCCAGCGGACGTGGCGATTCGAAAACCCCAGCGGCCGTAGGTGTCGATATGCAGGTCGAAGCCCGCATCGGCGCTGGCTTGCTGCGCGATGGACGACGGCGACAACTCGTTGACCGGCAGCTCCAGGTCTGACGGATAGCTTTCCAGCGCCACCCACAGCGACAGCGTGAAGCCGGCGCGCGGGTCCAGCGCCAACGCGGCTTCTGCGTGGCTGGAAAATCCGTCGCTGCGCCAGGCGCTGCCAGTCACGCCGGGCACCACGTCTGGCGACGGGAACTGCGTCTTGATCACCACGCCGGGCGGCAGCACGCCTTGCGTTAGCTGATCAAAATCGATGTTGACCAGCGGCGCCGGCAGCGGCTGGGCCAAGGCGGCGCTCAAGCCCAGGCCCACCAGCCCGGCAAAGAGCCGTGCGAGGCGGGCAACGCCAAGGTTGCCGACATAACCGCCAATATGGCTATCGATAGACATTTTGAGCAATTGAAAAGAGCCCTGGAGCCCTAGATTTGTCTATCGATGGTAACGGTCTGGTTTGACTTCGCCGCTCGTACTTTCCCTTAGAAGCGAGGCCGCTGCGCGGCACGGCGAGTCATGCGAGCGCAGCGAGCGTCATCCTTCATCATTCATTCGTGCTGCCGCCGCTTGCGCGGCCGGCCAGCAAACAATCGGTCGTACAGCGCATCGGGCAGCACCCGCATCAGCGCTGCCACCACGCCCATCTGCCACGGGATCACCCGGAACCGGTCGCCCGCCGCGATGCTGGCAAAGGCCCGCTGCGCAAACGCCTCGGCAGGCATCAGAAACGGCATGCTGTAACGGTTGCGCTGGGTCAGCGGTGTGGCGATGTAGCCCGGGGTGATCGTCACCACCTTGACGCCAAACGGCCGGCACTCACCACGCAGGCTTTCGCAATAACTGATCACCGCCGCCTTGCTGGCGCAATAGGCACCATGCCCTGGCAGGCCGCGGATGCCCGCCACGCTGGCAATGCCCACCAGCGCACCGCTGCCACGCTGGCACATCGCCGCGACAAACGGTTGAAAGGTGGCGGCCATGCCGAGGTTGTTGGTCTCGAAGGTGGCGCGCATCACGTCCAGGTCGGCGATGTCGGCGGTGTCCATGCCGATGCTGATGCCGGCGTTGGCGATCACCACATCGGGCAAGCCCTGGGCGGCGATGCAGGCCCGGCCGGCGGCGGTGATCGCGGCCACGTCGCGCACATCGGCGGCGTAGACCGCGCAGCGGGCATCGGTCAGGCCCTGGGCGGTGGCCCATTGGCGCAGTTCGTCACCGCGCCGCGCCACCAATGCCAGCCGCCAGCCGGCCTGGTGGTAACACAGCGCCAGTGCCTGGCCGATGCCGCTGGACGCGCCGGTGATCAGCACCAGCGGTGATGTTGTGCTCATGGTGCGGGCAGGGGTTTGAGCGTTGGCAACTCGCCGCGCTGGCCTGGCAACCAGGTGGCACGCACCGGGCCGAGCAGGCGCAACTGGCGGGCCTTGTGATCGTAGTCCAGCCCACCGGCGCGGGTTTCGGTGTTGCCACGCCGCACCTGCACCGGCAAATCGGAGCGCAGCTTCTGCAAGCGCAGCAGCGCGTGCAAGACCTCGCCCTGCACCAGCAGTGCGTCCTCACCGTCGATCTGGCTGCGCACTTGCGCACCGCCCAGCAAGGTCACCTCGCTGCCATCACCCTTGGCCAGCGCGCGGCGCGCCACCGCGTCGGTGCGGCGGCCATCGGGGGCAACGGCATGGATGCGCACGCCGTCGATCTCCAGCTCGTCGGTGGCCGGGTAGTGGTGCAGCACATCACCGGCGATGCGCAATGCCTCGCTGCCGTCGGGTGCAAAGCGCACGATCGCAAAACCGGTCATCGAGTAATCGGGCGCCTCGCGCGGCGCGCGCATACCGGCCGGCGCGCTGGCCTGCGGCGTGTGCTTGACCAGCCACGCGGTGGACGCCGCCAGCAAGGCCATCAGCAGCAGCGGCAGGTAAGACGACAAGGCCTGGCGCAGCCGGTAACCCAGCGCGGGCTGGGGGCGCGGCGGCTGGCCGGGGGCCGGGGCGTTCTGCAGACCGTCAGCCAGACCGCCGTCCGGCCCGGGCGCCGGCCCACCGATCTGCACCGACACCTCGGGCAAGTCGGGCAGGTGCAGCGCACGCGGCGGGTTGACGGTCATTCGACCTGGCAGCGGTTGCGCATGGCCCGGCTCAGCGTGTATCCAGCGTGCCGGTTTGTGCCGCCAGCAGCGTGGCATAGCGCCCACTGGCCAGCAGCAGCAGATCGCAAAACTCGCGCGCCGCGCCTTGGCCGCCCGCCGCACGGGTGATGTGGTGGGCCAGTGCCAGCGCCTCGGCATGGCCGTTGGGCGGTGCACAGGCCAGGCCGGCGCGGACCAGCAGCGGCAGATCGGGCCAATCGTCGCCGATCACCGCCACGTCTTGCCAATCGATGCCGCGCGCGGCCAGCAGCGGGCGGGCCACCGCCAGTTTGTCGGCCACGCCGAAGTGCGCGTCGTGCAAGCCCAGATCGTTCAAACGCCGCCGCACGGCCGGCGAGTCGCGCCCGGTGATGACGATGGGCGCGATGCCGGCTTGCGCCAGCAGCTTCAGGCCCTGGCCGTCCAGCACATGGAAGGCCTTGAACAGCTCACCCGCCTCGGCGATGTACAGGCTGCCGTCGGTGAGCACACCGTCCACATCAAAGATCGCGGCGCGCATGCCCAGGCCGCTGCCTTGGGCGCGCAGCAGCAGTTCGGGTGGAAAGCTGAGCGCGGCCAAGCTCAAACCACCTTGGCGCGCATCAAATCGCCGATGCTGAGCATGCCCACCAGCAGGCCTTGTGCATCCAGCACCGCCACCGCGGTGATGCGGTGCTGTTCCATCAGCTCGGCGGCCGCCACCGCCAAGGCATCGCTGCGGATGGTCTTGGGCCGGCGGTGCATCACCTCGCCGGCAGTGAGGGTGCGCAGATCGGCGCCGCCCTCCACCTGGCGCCGCAAATCGCCGTCGGTGAAGATGCCCAGCAGGTGCAACGCGCCATCCACCACCAGCGCCGCGCCCAGGCCCTTGGCCGACATCTCGCGCATCAGCGCGGTAAACGGCGTATCGCTGCGCACCAGCGGCAGTGCGTCGCCCTGCACCATCAGGTCGGCCACATGCACCAGCAGCTTGCGGCCCAGCGCGCCGCCGGGGTGCGAGCGGGCAAAGTCGTCTTCCTTGAAACCGCGCGCATCCAGCAGCGCCACCGCCAGCGCATCCCCCAGCGCCATCTGCGCGGTGGTGCTGGCGGTGGGCGCCAGGTTCAGCGGGCAGGCCTCTTGCTCAACCTCGCTGCTGATCACCCAATCGGCATGGCGCGCCAGCATCGAATCGGGCTTGCCGGTCATCGCCACCAGGGTGGTGCCCAGCCGGCGCAGCGCGGGCAGGATCGCGGCCAGTTCGTCGCTCTCGCCGCTGTTGCTGATCGCCAGCACCACATCACCGGCCTGCACCATGCCCAGGTCGCCATGGCTGGCCTCGGCCGGGTGCACAAAAAACGCCGGTGTGCCGGTGGACGCCAGGGTGGCGGCAATCTTGCGGCCCACATGGCCACTTTTGCCCATGCCCATCACGATCACCCGGCCGCGGCAGGCCAGCATCGACGCCACCGCTGCGGCAAACCCATCACCCTGGCGCGCGGCCAGGCCCAGCAGCGCACGGGCCTCGATCTCGAAGGTCTGGGCCGCAAGTTGCAGCGCGCGCTGGGGGTTGAAGGCGGGGGCGGAGGACACGGGGTTGGGCGGGCAGCGGCGCTGGCACCGCGCTCGCTTAGCATCAACAAGATCGGATCGATTCTAGGCGGGCCCTTGTTGGCCGGCCGTCTTCAAGCCGCCCACCCGGACTGCATGGCCACCACCCTCGAACTTGTTCTGCTTTACCTCGTGGCCGCCGTGCTGGGCGTGGTGGGCTGCCGGCTGCTGCGGCTGCCGCCGATGCTGGGCTACCTGGCGGTGGGGGTGTTGATCGGCCCCAACGCGCTGGCGCTGGCCAAGGACACGGCCGGCGTCAAGTACCTGGCCGAGTTTGGCGTGGTGTTCCTGATGTT
>JANOBL010000383.1:0-8384 GCA_031411635.1 Betaproteobacteria bacterium | reverse complement strand
CGCAAAAACGGCAGCCGGCCGTCCTTGCGCAACTGCGCCTGGCGCTCCACCAGCCGGTGGGCGTAGTGGATGGCGGCGGGCATCAGCTCGGGCGTCTCGTCGCAGGCGTAGCCAAACATCAGGCCCTGGTCGCCGGCACCGGTGTTCAGGTGGTCGTCGCTCGCATGGTCAACGCCCTGCGCCGGCGACCAGGGCCTGATGTTCGGCTACGCCTGCGACGAGACGCCCGAGCTGATGCCCGCCGCCATCCACTACGCCCACCGGCTGGTGGAGCGCCAGGCGCAGTTGCGCAAGGACGGCCGGCTGCCGTTTTTGCGGCCCGACGCCAAGAGCCAGGTGACGCTGCGTTATGTGGATGGCCGGCCGCACTCGGTGGACACCGTGGTGCTCAGCAGCCAGCACGCACCCGAGTACAGCTTGGGGCACGTCATGACCGATGCCTTTTACGAGGCGGTGCGCGAGGAGATCATCAAGCCGGTGCTGCCGGCAGCCTGGCTGACCAAGGACACCAAGTATTTGATCAACCCGACCGGGCGTTTTGTGGTGGGCGGCCCGCAGGGCGACTGCGGCCTGACCGGCCGCAAGATCATCGTCGACACCTATGGCGGCGCCTGCCCGCATGGTGGGGGTGCGTTCAGCGGCAAGGACCCCAGCAAGGTGGACCGCAGTGCAGCCTATGCCGCACGTTACGTGGCCAAAAACGTCGTGGCCGCCGGCCTGGCGCGGCAATGCCAGGTGCAGGTGGCGTATGCGATCGGTGTGGCCAGGCCGATGAACGTGACGGTGTACACCGAAGGCACCGGCGTGATCTCGGACGAAAAAATCGCCGCGCTGGTGGCCGAGCACTTTGACCTGCGGCCCAAGGGCATCATCCTGATGCTGGATTTGCTGCGGCCGATTTACCAGAAGACGGCGGCTTATGGGCACTTTGGGCGGGAAGAGCCAGAGTTCACGTGGGAGCGAACCGACAAAGCTGCGGCGCTGCGCGCTGCAGCCGGGCTGTAAGCCTGCCGCGCAAAGCGCGGTTTGCCGGCTCGCAGGAAGTGGCTAACTTCGCGCCAGCGAAGTTAAGACCCGCCAGGGTCGGCCACTGCCAACGGACGGACAAGGCCCAAGCGCTGCCTGCAGCGGCCGGGCTGTAAAGCCCACTGTGCATTGCGCACCAACATGAGGCGCGCACCCGGTTGAGGCACTGGCCCGGTCCTTGCGTCAGTGCGCCGATGACAACCCTTTTGCGTGCGGTCGAAGTCTGGATCCCCTCTGACGATGGCCAATTGCTGGAGCATGGCGGTGGCCTGTACCCCGGTGCCGAGGCCTTTGCCCAGGCCAGCCGACGCCTGTGCTTCGGCCGCGCCGAGGGCCTGCCTGGCCAGGCTTGGGACGAGGCCCGGCCGGTGCTGCTGGACAACTTCAACAGCTCGCGTTTTCAGCGCACCACACTGGCGCATGCCGCCGGCATCCACAGCGCGGTGGCCTTGCCGATCTACCTGGGCGAGCGATTGACCTCGGTGGTGCTGCTGCTGTGCGGGCCTTGTGGTGTGGACCAGGGCGCGATCGAGCTGTGGCACAACGATCCGCGCATCACCGGCGATCTGCGTCTGACCGCCGGCCTGTTTGGCGCCGACGGCCAGGCCCTGCAAAGTCTGGGTGCGGACGGCTATTTGCCCCGTGGCGCCGGCCTGCCGGGCCAGGCCTGGCAGCGCAACGCGGCGGTGTTTGCCGACAACATCGATCACAGCCCGCAGTTTTTGCGCGCCCAGGCTGCCGCGGCGGCCGGCATCGTGCGTGGCCTGGCCGTGCCCTGCGCCACGCCCAGCGCGCACACCTGGGTGTTGAACCTGCTGTCGTCGGCGCGCACGCCAATTGCACGGCGGGTGGAAAGCTGGCTGCCCGGCACCAACGGTGATGGCCTGCAGCGCAGCTTTGGCCATTGCGAAATCGCCGGCACGCTGGCCGCCGGAGCCGCCATGCCGGGCACCCAGGTTGGTCCGATAGGCCAGGCTTTTGCGTCTGGCCGGGCGCAGGTGAGCGATGGGCTGATCCACCAGCCCGATGCACTGACCGCCAGCGCTGCAGCGCTAGGCCTGGGCTCGGTATTGGCGCTGCCGGTGACCGACGACGAAACGGTGGGCGAGGTGCTGGCGCTGTATTTTTAAGCACTGCCGGCCCCTGGGCCAGCGCTGCTCAAACGCCGGCGCGGCGCAACGCAGCCACCGCACCCCGCACACAAGCCGCGGCCAATTGGTCGGCCGGCCGTAGCCACACCGAATCCGGATAGGCGCCCTGCCCGATCAGCCCGTTGTCCGAAACCACCTCGATGTCGTACCAGCCTTGGTAGCCGGTGGCCTCAACGGCAACGATCATCGCGGCAATGTCGATGCAGCCCTCACCGGGTGGCAACCGGTCTACTTGCGAGCGTGGATAGCGCACGCTGTCGCTCAATTGAACGCCGACGATGCGACCGGTGGCGCGTTTGATCTGGTCGAAAAGATCGGCACTGTCCCAGAGATGAAAGGTTTCGATCAGCAGCCCAAGGTTGGCGGCACCTACCGCGTCGATGAATCGCAGCGATTCATCAATCGTCGAAAGAATGCTGAAGTCGCGCGCAAAGCGTGGGTGCACCGGCTCCACGGCCAGCGTGATGCCCAGCGTGGAAGCGGCGGACGCCACTTTGGCAACGCCTTCAACAGCGATGTCCCAGGCCTCCGCGGCCGACAGATCACTCTGTGCGCCTGGAATCACGATGACACACGAGGGCTGCAGCGGCGCCATCCAACGCAGGCTGTTGATGATGGCGTCGGTGGACACTGGCGGCGCGGCTCCGCGCGTGATGCGCCTGCCTTCGGCTGAATGGAACATCGCGGTTGGAAGAACCGTGAAGGGCATCGGCACACAGATGCTGGCGCACAAGCCATGTGCAGCCAGCACCGCTTGCACCTGCTTGGCGGACATGCCAGGTGGCAGCAGTGGATGAAACAAACCCATGCCGCTGCAGCCGGCTTCGGCAATCAAGCGGGCCTGTTCGGCAAACTCGGCTTGGCGCAGCGTCACCCCACAGATCGACAGCCGGGCCCGTATCGCTGGCGACAGCTCAGCCGTTGAGCCAGCGGTTTCGGGCGGCAACTCAGCGGCCGCTGCGTTGGGGATTGTCATGCCAGCACCAGTGCATGAATGATGCGCGTCTGCGATGCCACCAGTGGGCGGATCGCGGCAATTCGCGGCGGCGTGCGCGCCGCCTCACGATGTTCCTCAATGCCCTCAAAGCCTTCGAACAACTCATTGGTCATCAAGCGATTGGGAATCGGGTGGCCATGCTCGTCGGTGGGTTTGATGACTTCAAAACGAAGGCAGCGAGGCTCCTCTTCAAGTGCCCATCGGGCTGTGTCCCTGAGGATTTGCTCCAGCGCAGCCTCGCAGCCGGGGCGAATGTCGAACTCTGCAACGATGGCGTACTTCATCGAACTACACTTTCTTGAGGCCAATGGCCTGATTCAGCACATCCGGGTTGTGGCGCAAGTCGTCGCTGGACCCGGCAAAGACCAGACGCCCTTGTTCAAGCACCAGCACGCGGCTGGCAAAGTCGAGCACAGCATCCACATGCTGCTCGACCAACAAACAGCCCAGGCCAATCTGATCGGTCATCGTGCGGATGGCCGACATCAGCTCTTGCCGGATCAACGGCGACAAGCCTTCCAGCGGCTCGTCGAGCAGCAGAATCTTCGGGCCCGGTACCAGCGAGCGCACCACCGACAACATCTGCTGCTCACCCCCTGACAGTTGCTTGCCGTTGTTACGCCGCCGCTCCTGCAAGCGCGGAAACAAGCGGTAGGCCAGCGCCAGCGCCGCCGCGCCGGATTTGCCATTGGCCGCCGCCAGCAGGTTTTCCTCAACGGTCAGCGAGCTGAAGATGTCGCGCGCCTGAGGCACATAGCCGATGCCGCTGCGCGAGCGTTGATAGGTGGGCATGGCCAGGATCGGCGTGCCGTTCAGCACCAGCTCACCGCTGAAAACCTTGACCAAGCCCATCACGGCCGCCAGCGTGGTGGTTTTGCCGGCGCCGTTGCGCCCCAGCAGGCCAACCCGGGTGCCTTCACGCAGCGTGAACGACAAGCCCTGCACCGCCTGGGCACGGCCATAGCCTGCAGTGAGACCCGTCACGCGGAGTTCAGTGGCCATCTGCAGCGCCCTGGTTATTGACCATGGCCGGCCCCGGCACTGCCGAAGTAAACATCTTTCACCCGGGCATTGGCGGCGATTTCCGACGGCGTGCCGATGGCCAGAATCTTGCCGCTGACCAACACCGCGATACGGCTGGCAAAGCGGAACACGATGTCCATGTCATGCTCGATCAGCAAGATGGCCAGGTCAGACGACAAACGGTCTACGGCTTCGAAGATGACACCACTCTCCCCTTGCGGAACACCGGCCGCCGGCTCGTCCAGCAGCAGCACACGCGGCTGCAAAACCAGCGCCAGGCCAATCTCGACCAGGCGCTGCTCACCCAGGCTGAGCGCCGTCACCGGCCGTGCTGCCAAATGGCCAATCTGCAAACTGCTGAGCTGGGCGTCAACTTCAGCCTCCATCGCGTCGCCATCACGGCCCCAGCGCAATGCATGCTGTTTGCGGTGGCGCTGCAGCACGGCCATGCGCAGGTTGTCGGCCACCGTGAGGTCTTTGAACAAACGGCTGGTCTGGTAGGTGCGGACAATGCCCGCACGCACACGCGCCATCTCGCGCAGCGCGGTCAGAGATTGACCATCCAGGCGGATATCCCCGCTGGACGGCTTCAATGCGCCGCTGATCATGTTGACCAGCGTCGTCTTGCCCGCACCGTTGGGGCCGATCAACGCCATGCGCGCACCCGGCGCCAACGACAGGCAGATGTCGGACGCCACCACCAGTCCGCCGAACGACATCGACAGTTTTTCAATGGCCAGGCGATCTGTCATGGGTGCTGCCGCCCACGCAGCAGGCGCACGCCACGATCAAACAACTCGATCAAGCCATTGGGTAAAAAGAACACTGTCAACACCAACAAGCCACCCACGACAAACATCCAGTTGTTCGGATCCACCGTGGCGGCTACGCGCTGCACCACCATGTAGACCACCGCGCCAACCAGCGCACCGCTCAAGCGGCCCCGCCCGCCCAGCACCACCATGATCAGCGCACCCGTCGAGGTGGAAAAATCCAGCGAGTTCAATGCCACGACCTTGGCAGTCTGCGCATTGATTGCACCGGCCAGGCCGGCGACAAAGCCACCGATGCAAAACGTCAACAGCAGATGGCGCAGCACCGGGCAGCCCAGCGACACCATGCGGCCACGGTCCTCGCGGATGCCACGGCAGGTCAGGCCAAACGGGGAGCGCGCCAGATGCTGCAGTGCGGCGTAACAAACAACCAGCGTGGCCAAGGCGTACAAACATCCCACCGTGCCCCGGAAGTCGAAAGCAAACACACCGAGCAAGGGCACGATGTCGAAGCCGGCCAAACCATCGTCCCCATGGGTGGCCCAGGTGGCCTTGTTGGCGCATTCGAGAATCACCTGGGCCACGCCGATCGACAGCATCGCCAAGGTAAAGCCGGTGACCCGAAGAATGACCAGCCCGGTGAGCAATGCGGTGAGCGCGCCCGCAAGCCCGCCCGCAACCAGGCCTAGCAGCGGGTTCTGTGAAAAGTGCAGCGCAAAATTGCCCGCTGCATAGGCACCAACGCCAAACATCGCTGCATGGCCCATCGATGCGATGCCGGCTTGCCCCAGCACCAGGCTGAGCGACAGCGCAAACAAGCACATCACCAGAACCTGGGTCACAAAGGCCAGGTCGTCTGGAAACAGCGCAAAAGCCAGCAGGCCGGCCAGCAACGGTGCAAGGTCCCACAGACGCTGCAGGCGCAGGGCCACGGCGGTTGACAACGGGGCTGACGAGACGCTTGAGAGGGTGGTGTGCATGGCTCAATGACGCCCGAACAGGCCTTGCGGACGCAACACCAACACGCTGCACATCGTGACCGAGAAGACGATGGACGCGAGATCGGGCACCATGTATTTGGCCGCAGTCTCGGCAATGCCCAGCAGCAAGGCGGCGAAGAAAGAGGCAAAGATCGTTCCCTGCCCACCGACCGCAACCACTGCCAGCAACGGGATCAGGTACTTGGATGCATAAGAGGCCTCGATCGGCATCAGCTCTGCACCCAGGATGCCGCCGATGGCAGCCAGCGCCGCACCCAACGCAAATGTGACCGAGTAGATCATCGCGGTATTGACACCCAGCGATTCGGCCATGTTGGCGTTGTCAACGGCGGCGCGCACCTTGATGCCAAACGATGATCGATCAATTGCCAGCCACAGCAGGGCAAGGCATGCACAACCGACGCCGATGACAAACAGCCGGTGCCTGGGAAGGGTGCGGAACCCCAGGTCGACTGAACCGGTGAGGTACAGCGGCAGCTTCAGCTCGGCGGTGACCGCGCCAAACAACACACTGGCGGTGGCCATGAAGATGAACATGATGCCGATGGTCAACAGCATCTGGTCCAGGTGGTCGCGCCGGTAAAAGCGCCGAATAAAGACCCGCTCGATCGGGATGGCAACCAGCCCGGCAACGGTTATGGCCAACAAGATGCCGATCTCGATCGACAGGCCAAACCGGGCCGGCAGGTAAGCCGCAACAAACCCACCCAGCATCGCAAAAGCGCCGTGCGCAAGATTGACGACGCGCATCAGCCCCAAGGTCATCGACAGGCCCACCGCCAGCATGAACAGCACCATGCCGTAGGCCACGCCGTCGATCACCATGTTGGCCAGTTGATGCATTGTGGTGATGCCTCGGCTGCTACGGTGCCACGGCCGACACGGACTGCATGAACGGGTCGCGTTCCTGCAACTGCCGATGCTGGCCGTAGGGGTAGGGCAGCTTGGTCTGGCTGGCAGCATCCAACCGCGCCACCTGGGCGGCATCCAGCGCCCATCCAACGGCACCCAGGTTGTCGATCAATTGCGCGTCGGTTCTGGCGCCAACGATCACGCTGCTGACCGTGGCGCGCTGCAACAGCCAGTTGATCGCCACTTGCGGCACGCTGTGGCCTGTTTCTTCGGCCAGTTGATCCAGCACGTCGACGATGGCAAAAAGCGTCTCGTCATCGGTGGTCGGGCCGGCGCCGCCCAGGGCCTGCAGCCGGCTGCCAGCGGCAAGGGGCTGGCCGCGCCTGACCTTGCCCGACAACCGGCCCCATCCGAGCGGGCTCCAGACGATGCTTGCAATGCCTTGGTCGCGTGCCAGCGGCATCAGCTCCCACTCAAACTCGCGCCCGATCAGCGAGTAATAAACCTGGTGCGCCACATAGCGCTGCAAGTGCTCGGCTTGCGAGGTAGCCAGTGATTTCATCAGTTGCCAGCCAGAGAAGTTGGAGCAAGCGATGTAGCGCACCTTGCCCGAGCGCACCAGATCGTCCAGCGCACGCAAGGTCTCGTCCACTGGGGTGGACAGATCAAAACCGTGCAGTTGGTACAGGTCGATGTAATCGGTGCCAAGCCGGGTGAGGCTGGCTTCGCAGGCCCGGATCAGGTGGTGGCGCGACGATCCAACATCGTTGGGCCCGTCGCCGAAGCGGTAACTGGCCTTGGTGGCCAGCAATACCTCGGCCCGCCGTGCGCCCAGCGCCAGGCCCAGGATTTTTTCGGCGGCACCGTGTGAATACACATCGGCCGTGTCGAAGAGATTGACCCCTGCGTCCAGCGCAATGTCGATCTGGCGTGCAGCGGCCGCCAGGTCACTGGCGCCCCAGGCATCGAAGAATGCATTGCCACCGCCAAAGGTGGCGGTGCCAAAACTCAATGCCGACACCTTGAGGCCGCAGCGGCCGAGATGTCTGTATTCCATGGTCAGGGCTTGATTGGCACGGCCACGTGACTGGCGTAGCTGGGCTGGTTCTCGAAGGTCTGGAACTCGCGGTTGAACGACTTGCCGTCCTTGTCGCGATCCACCGCGCGCACGTAAACCGGCTGGTGCAACTCGCGCGACACGGCATCGATCATCACCATGCCGCGTGGGCTTTCCCAGCGGTAACCCTTGAGGCTGGTTACCGCCTTGTCGGCATCGGGCTTGCCGCCGGTGGCTGCAATCATCCGGTAGATCAGGTGCAGGCCGTCGAAGGCCGGCGCGGTGTCGATGGTGGCATCGGTGCCCGGAAACAGCTCATTCAGCGTCTTGCGCACTTTGTCATTCAGCGCCGACCTGTGGCTGGTGGCGTAGGGGAAAGTGCTTTCAAGCCCCACCGCCTCCGGGCCGATGCGGTCCATCTCATGCTCGTCCATGCCGCCCAGGCCGAGAAACTTGATGTTCTTCTTCTTGCCGCCGTTTTCGATGAAGGCCTTGGCAAACACG
>JANOBL010000382.1:0-11709 GCA_031411635.1 Betaproteobacteria bacterium | reverse complement strand
GGCACTGACCCCGCCGCAAGCACTCGCCCTCGACGCCGCCGCCGAGGCCCAACTTGCCACCGGCCAGCGCACGCTGGCCGCGCTGCCGGCCGGCACCGTGGCGGTGTACTACCTGCAGGACGTGCACCGGCTCGATGCGCTGGTGGTCGATGCGCACCAGCGCCGCGCGGTGCGGCTGGCCGGCGGCAACACCGCCGCCGGCGCTGGCAGCAGCACCGGCACCAACATCGCGGCCGAACTCAGCACGCGCATCGTGCGGTTTCGCGAGGCGCTGGAACGCGGGTCGCTGGCCCTGCTGCCGGAGGCGCGCGCGCTGCACGACCTGCTGTGGCGGCCCCTCGGCCAGTCGGGCAGCGCGGGCGGTGGTGCGGCCGGTAGTAGCGCTGGCGGCACCGTGATGCTGTCACTCGACGGCGCACTGCGCGCGTTGCCATTTGCGGCGCTGCACGACGGCAAGCAGTGGTTGATCGAACAGCACGCGATCAACATCTACACCAGCGCCGCACCCGCCGCGTTGACCGCGCGGCCGGCGCCGCAATGGCGGGTTGCCGCCTTCGGCGCCAGCGCAGGCGGCATCGTCGATGGCAAGACGCTGGACCCCCTGGTGGGCGTGCGCGCTGAGCTGGCCGCCATCGTCAAGCCGGCGTCCAACAGCGGTGCCGGCGCTGCTGCCGCCGCGGCGCGCGGCGTGCTGCCCGGCGAGGTGCGGCTGGACGCCGCGTTCACCGCTGCCGCATTGCGTGATGCGCTGGCGCGGCGCCCGCCGGTGCTGCATCTGGCCAGCCACTTCGTTTTTGTGGCCGGTGACGCGCAACGCTCGGCGCTGCTGTTGGGCGATGGCAGCGCCCTCAGCGTGGCCGAGCTGTCCAGTGCGGCCTACAAGCTCGACCGCGTCGACCTGGTCACCTTGTCGGCCTGCCAGACGGCGCTGACCGGTGACGATGCCTTCGGCCAGGAGGTTGAAGGCCTGGGCACGCTGCTGCAGGCGCAGGGCGCGGCTGCCGTGCTGGCCACGCTGTGGAGCGTCAACGACAGCAGCACGGCGGCCTTCATGGCCGCGATGTATGCGCTGCGCGAGCGCGACGGCCTCAGCCGCGCCGAGGCTGTGCGCCAGGCGCAGTTGAAGCTGTTGCGCGGCGACCTGACGCCCAACCACCCAACGCTGGTTTCGGCGCCCGGGCCCAGACCGGCCGCGGCACCCGCAATCGCGCCAGCACCGCAGCGCGGTGGCCAGCGCGACGACGATGGCGCCGCGGGGGGTGGCTGGTCGCACCCGCTGCACTGGGCGCCGTTCGTGCTGATGGGAAATTGGCTGTGATCGCTGGCCGGGCCGGGGCCAGGCTGGGGCGCCCGTCGGGCCGGTGGTGCCCGGCTGCGGCGCCACGGCGATGGCTTGCGCAGGCGCGGTGCGCCAGCGCCGGGATTTTGGCGTGGGTGGTGTGTCTGGCCCTGGCGCCGCCATGCGCACAGGCCGAGGTGCGCGCGCTGCTGATCGGCGTTTCCGGCTATCCGTCGCTGCCACCGGCGCAGCGGCTGCAAGGCCCGCCGACGGCAGTGCAGCGGCTGCGCGACGCGCTCCAGCGGCACGGCGTCGCGCCCGAACGCATCCGCCTGCTGGCCGATGGCGTGGCCGGTGCCGGGCTGCCGACCCGCGCGGCAATCCTGGACGCCTTGGACACGCTGGCGCGCGACACCCGCGAAAGCGATGTCGTGGTGGTGCATTTCGCCGGCCACGGCAGCCGACAACCCGACCCCGAGCGCCCGGGCGCGCTGGCGCCAACGCTGCTGCCACTGGACATCGGCGCCTGGGACGGCGGCAACCAGCCGGTGGCCAACGCCTTGACACGCGATGAGCTGCGCAGCGCGATCGACCGCATCGCCGCGCGCGGTGCCTTCGTCTGGGCGGTGTTCGACGCCTGCCATTCGTCGGGCCTGGTGCGCGGCGAGGCAGCAGCAACGGCCACGCCGGGCGCGGCCCAGCCCGCCAGCGGCGATGCCGCAGACGCGAGAACAGTGCTGGCGGCCTGGCTGGCAGCGCTCGACAGCGAAGCACCGGCAGCCGGCAGCGACGGTGCGCGCCGTGGCGGCACGGGCGATGGCGTCGGCGGCACCGCGCCCACAAGCGCGCTGCCCGGCGCGTCGCCCGGCGCCACGGCCCGAAGGCCCGCGGCCGCCCTGACGGGCGGCATAACGCACGGCAGGGCGGCCTACTTTTATGCGGCCCAAGGCAGCGAGGCCACCGGCGAGATGCAACTGCCGCGCAGCGACGCGGCGGCGCGGCGCCATGGCTTGTTCAGCTTCGTGCTGACCCAACTGCTTGAGCAGGCGCGCAGCCCCATGACCTACCGCCAGCTTGCCGAGGCGCTGCTGGCCAGCTACCGCACCAACCCCAACGCGCGGGTGACGCCGGTGTTCGCCGGCAACGGCCTGGACGCGCTGGTGCTCGGGCAGGCAAGCGTTGCGGTGCGGCAGTGGCCGCTGCAGCGCAACACCGACAGCGCTGCGCCCTGGTGGGTCGCCGTCGGCCACCTGCACGGCATCGCTGTCGGCGCGCGATTTGCTGTCGTGCCCAGCGCGCTGGCCCGCGACGACGAGGCCATCGCGCAGCTCGAAGCCGTGCAAGTGCAAGACGATCACAGCCGGCTCATGCCAGTGGCCGCCGCCTTGCCGGATGCCGGCGGCGCAAAGCCATCGCCTGCCGGCGCCGCGTCCGCGCCGTCAACCAACGCAGCGCTGCAGCCCGGCATGCATCAGTTGCGTCTGGTGTCGAACCCGCCTGCGTTTTCGCTGCGCGTCGCGTTCGACGCCGAGGGTTGTGCCACGCCCTGCATGCTGCGTGAAGCGGTGCAGCGCCTGCGCAGCAGCCGCGTGGACAGCGTCGACTTGCAGTGGGTAGACGTTGCGGCAAGCAGCGACCTGCGGCTGCGCGCACACCAGGGCCGGGTGATGTTGCTGGAGGCCGCGCAGGCGGCCCGTGGCCCGCAAGCCTGGGCCGACGCGCTGGCGCTGGATCTACCGGCGCACACAGCGCCCGAGGCGCTTGCTCAGGGCTTGGCGCGGCGGCTGCATTGGCATGCGCGGCTGCGTAACCTGTCGCGGCTGGCAGCGCGCTCGGCACTGGACGCCAACCAGGCAGCGCTGGAGTCCAGCCTGCGGCGCAGCGGCGCGCCGGTGCCTGCAGGCGTGGGTGCGCTGGCCGTGCGCCACGGTGAGCGGGTCGTTTTGTCGCTGCGCAACCGCAGCAGCGAGCCACTGGCCGTGACGGTGCTCTACCTCGACGCCGACGAGGGCATCGAGAAAATCTATCCGACGCAGTTCGGCGACGTGAACCGGCTCGAAGCCGGTGAAAAACGCGAGGTCGGCGTGCGCATCGGCCCGCCATCGACCGGCGCCGAGCGGATCTGGGCCATCGCTGCGCTGCTGCGGCCACGCGACCCATCCGTGGACTTCGGCTTTCTCGAACAGCCCGCATTGCAGCGCCGCCGCGACGGCAGCGCCACGGTCATAGAGATCGGCGAAGAGCTCGCCGCCTTCGCCGATGCCGCTTTCGCCGACCATCTGCGGCGCGGCGAACCGCGCCCGCGCCCGCTGTCCACGCGCACGCTGATCCGCAGCCATGAGCTCGAGGTAAGCCGCTGATCTTTGTGGTTTAGGCGCGTCGAGCATTCGAAGCCGTCGTCGGATCACGCCGCGATCACGCGCCGTTTCGTCCAATGGGTTCCAACCGAAAGCCAGCGGACCAAAGTCTCAGTGACTGCTCTGATCGGACAGCACCGAACGATTCGCAGGCCCGGCCACCGTATTGGCGCGAAGCGCATTCCATGCATCGCGCCTCCATCAAACGCACCGGGAGAATCGTCAATGCGCAATGCTCGCTCTCTGAACGGGTGGACCTGCCTCGCCGCCTTGCTCATGTCCCTCGCAGCCTGCGGCGGCGGCGGCAGCGGCGATTCCGACACCACGCCGGTGACCCCGGTCTTCACCGTCCAGCCCGCATCGGCAACCGCGGGTGCCGGCAATGCCATCACGTTCAGCGTCACCGCCACCGGAATCAACCTCATCTTCCAGTGGCAACGCAGCATCGATGCCGGCCTCAATTGGCTCGACCTGCTCGCTGCGACGGCGGCCAGCTACTCGATCGCCGCACCCGATGCCAGCATGAACGGACATCGGTTCAGAGTGATCGTGCGATCGGGCAGCGAGGTGGTCACCTCGGCGCCTGCAATCCTGTCGGTGTCGAGCCGTGCATTGGCAGGGGCGCCTTACGACATCGCCACCGACAGCGCTGGCCGTGTCTTCGTGACCGCGATGCCGAATGTTGGTACGAACGTCAACCAATGGGCTGGATTCGTGCAGCGCATCGATCCAGGCACCGGCAGCGTCTACTCCATTGCCGGCAGCCTGACGCAGGGCAATATCAACGCCACGGGCGCCGCGGCCCAATTCAGTGGCATCGAGAACCTCACCGCCGACGGTCGAGGCAATGTGTACGTATCTGACTTCAACAATTCAATGATCCGCAAGGTGGCTGCCGATGGCAGCGTCGGCTGGTTTGCCGGCAATGGCGCCGTGGGCCGCACTGACGGCACGCGGGCCACGGCATCGTTTGTAGGGCCACGCGGCCTGGCCTTCGATGCTGCGGGCAACCTCTACGTTGCCGACCAGTTCGGCTACAACATTCGAAAGATCGCCGTCGATGGCACGGTCAGCACCTTGGCCGGTGGCGGCGTTCAAGGTTCGGCAGACGGCACAGGCACGGCAGCGCGGTTCAATTCGCCGATCGGGCTGTCGATGGGACCGGACGGCAACCTGTATGTAGCCGATTACAACAACGGTATTCGCAAGGTCACGCTGTCTGGTGTTGTCAGCACGGTCACCATTGCGGTGGCGCCTGCGGTCGGTATTGCTGTCGACGCCGGCGGCAACATCTATGCGACTGCGTGGGCGCAGAGCGTTGTCTACAAGGTGGCCCCCGGCACAGCCGCGGCTGTATTCGCCGGCAGTTCGGCCAGCGGCCTGGTTGACGGCACCGGAACCGCCGCCTTGTTTGCCTCGCCATTCGCGGTGGCCGTCGATAGCGTCGGCAACGTGCTGGTAGCCGACACCGGAAACCGCGCCGTGCGCCGGATCACCCCCGCCGGGGTTGTGAGCACCCTCGTCAGATAGCGGCCCAGGTTTTGCGGCCCAGCGCCTGCACCATCGCCGACAGCCGCCGCGCATCCACTTGCGGCAGCGGCAGGTACAGCGCGGCCAGCGCATCGGCCACCTGGCGGGCGGCGGGTGCTGCGCCGCTATTGCCGCTGCGCGCGCCGATGGGCGAGGTGTCCACCAGCAAGCTGGCCACCCCATTGCTGCGCAAGCGCCGGGCGCCGGTCAGTGCATCGGCCAGCGCCTGCTCGCGGCCGGGTTGGCCATCGCGGGCGATGTTGGCGCGGCCATCGGTCAGCAGCACCAGTAGCGGTGTGCCGCCCCGGCGCTGGATGGCGCTGGCCAGCAGCGCGGCGGCGTCCAGCGCGCTGGCCAGTGGCGTGCCGCCGCCGCCCGGCAGGCCGGCCAGTGCACGCTTGGCACGCACCAGGGATCGGGTGGGTGGCAGCACCAGCTCGGCCGCGCTGCCACGAAACACCAGCAGCGCCACCCGGTCGCGCCGCACATAACAATCGGCCAGCAGCAGCTCCACCGCGCCCTTGGCCTCGGCCAGCCGGTGCAGCGCGGCCGAGCCCGACGCATCCACCACAAACAGCGTGGTGGTCTCGCTGCGCTGGGCACGGCGGCGCAGGTGAAAGTCCGCCGGCCGCACGATGACGCGCCGGGTGTGGATGCTGCCCATGCCCGCGGCCGTGGCTTCGCGCCGACGCAGCACCTGCCAGGGCGCGGCGGCGCGCAAGGTGGCCACCAGGTCCAGCCGGGCGCCGGCGCGCAGCTCGCCGCGCCGGGGGCCCAATGGCCGGCCGCGCAGGCCACCGCTTTGCAGCGCACCGACACGGCCAGCGCTGCTGGCGCCGCGCGGCGGCAGGCCGGCTTTCAGGCGCGCCAGCAGGCCGGCTGGCAGGGCGCTGAGTGCGGCGTGCAGCACCAAATCATCCAGCGCGGCTTCAGGCGACGGTACTGCGGGTTGCTGGGGCGCGGCATCGCTGGTGGGCGGCGGCTGGCCTTCGGCGGCGACGGGGGGTGGCTCGGCAGGCGATTCTTGAGGCGGTAGTGGTGCCTTGTCGGGGGCTGATTCGGCCGGGTCGTCAGTGCTGTTTTCGGGCGCTGCCGGCAACTGCGCAGCGCGTGGTGCCAGCACCAGCCGGGCGGCCAGCGCCAGATCCTCGGGCAATACGCTGTGATGGCCTTGCAGCGCAGCGGCGGCAATCGCCGCGCGCAAGGCCAGCCAGGGTGCACGCAGCGAGCTCACGCCCAGTGCCAGCGCGGCTTCGCACAGTGCGGCGGCGCTGTGCTCACCGCTGGCCACCGTGGGCAGGCGTTGGCGTGCCGTGGCCACGTCGTCGGCGCTGATCGCACTGTCTTCACCACGCACCGGCAGATCGTCCAGCGTCAAGTGAAACGCCAGCCGGTCGGCCAGTGCGGCCGGGGCTTGTTCGTCGTCATCGATACCTTCATCCAACGCCAGCACGGCGATGCGCGCCGGCAGCCGCAGCGCCAGGCCGTCGCGCTGCAGCGCCAGCTCGCCGCTGTCCAGCACGGCGGTGATGCGGCCGGTGAGGGCCGGCCCCAGCCGCTCGGCCATAGGCAGCAGCACCAGGCCACCGTCGGCCTCGGCCAGCACACCACGCTGCGCCACCGGCCGGCCGGCTGACAAGGTGGCGGCCAGGTCCAGGCCACCCAGCAGGCGCTCGTCGGCGATGTGCAGTGGCACGCGGCGCAGTGGGGTGCCGGCGGGCAGGATTTGGCGCATCTGCGCCAACCAATGCTCACGCTGCGGGCCGCTGCGGGCGCGCAGCAGCGCGCCGCCCAGGCCGGCCGGGTCCACCGCCAGCAAAGCAGCGGCGGCCAGTGCGTCGGCCCAGCCTTGGCTCATGCCGCCGGCAACTCGGCCAGCGCACGCTCCACCCGTGCGCTGGAGCCGGCATCGTCCAGCGGATCGCGGCGCAGCCGGTGGCGCAGCGCGGGTGGCCCCACGCGCCGCACATGGGCCAAGGTGACGGTTTTGTCGCCCTCGTACGCGGCCAGCGCACGGGCCGCGCGCATCACCGTCAGCTCGCCGCGCAAACCGTCGGTGCCCAGTGCCAGGCAAAGCCGGGCGCTGTGTTCCAGCACCGCGTCGGGCACGACCACGGTGGGCAACAAGGCGCGGCCGGCAACGATGCGGCGCCGCACCTTGGCATCCTCCTTGGCCCACAGCGTGGTGAAGGCCGGTGGATCACGCTCAAACGCATCGCGGCGTTTCACCACCGCGATGCGTGAGGCCAGGTCTTGCGGTGTGCTCACCTCCACGCTCAAGCCAAAGCGGTCCAGCAACTGCGGCCGCAGTTCACCCTCCTCGGGGTTGCCGCTGCCCACCAGCACAAAACGCGCCGGATGGCGCACCGACAAGCCTTCGCGTTCCACCACGTTTTCGCCCGACGCAGCCACGTCGATCAGCAAATCCACCAGGTGGTCTTCCAGCAGGTTGACCTCGTCGATGTAGAGGAACCCCCGGTGCGCCCTTGCCAGCAGCCCGGGCTCAAACGCCTTGACGCCATCCACCAGCGCACGCTGCAAATCCAGCGCACCCACCACCCGGTCTTCGGTGGCGCCCAGCGGCAGATCGACCACCGGCACCGGCACGGCGTGGGTCTTGACCGGCTTGCCGCTCTGCTTGAGCCGGTTGCAGTCATCGCAGCCGCCGGGCGATGCCGCCGGGTCACAGGCATAGCGGCAACCCACGGTGGCTTTCATAGTCGGCAACAGCGCGGCCAGTGCCCGCACCGCGGTGCTCTTGCCGGTGCCACGATCACCAAACACCAGCACACCGCCGATGCCGGGGTCCACCGCCGCGATCAGGATCGCCAGCTTCATCTCGTCCTGGCCGACGATGGCAGAAAAAGGAAAGGCAATCGCCATGCGTTGGAGGCTCCGGGGGACGGGTTGAGGTTGAAAAACGATTACTACCGGGTCACGCCAGAGTGGTCGTCCTGGGCAATGCGCTGGTGCACCCGGCGCAATGTCCACCAGGCGATCAGGCCCAACACCGGCACCGCTGCGCCGGTCACCAGATCGGGTGACACCGGCAGGCCGGCGGCTTTCAGCGCCTTGGCGCCGTAGCCCACCAGCCCGGTCAGGTAGTACACGATGGCCGCCACCGACAGCCCTTCCACCGTTTGCTGCAGCCGGAGCTGCAGCTTGGCGCGGCGTGCGGTGGACGCCAGCAAGGCCTGGTTCTGGCGCTGGCGGGCGATGTCCACCCGGGTCGACAGCAGGTTGCTGGCCTGTGCCACCCGCTCGGACAAATCATGCAGCCGTTGCGATGCGGTGGCGCAGGTGGCCATCGCCGGGCTCAAGCGCCGCGCCATGAATTCCTCGATCGTCTGCAAGCCCTTGATGCGCTGCTCACGCAACTCGTTGATGCGGGTGAGCACCAGCGCGTGGTAGGCCCGGCTGGCGCCAAAGCGGGCCTGGCTGGCGGCCAGTGCACTCTCTACCTCGGCGGCCAGCGCCATGAGCTGCTGCAACAGCGATTCGTCTTGCAGCGCACCCAGGTTCACGCTGTCGGCAATGCGCTCGGTCAGCCTGGCCAATGTGCGCTCGATCTGCTGCAGCCGGGGCCACAGCGCCCGCGCTACCGGCAAGGCCAGCAGCGCCATCATGCGGTAGGCCTCGATCTCGAACAGCCGCTGCAGCATGCGGCCGGCCTGGCGCGCGGTCATTTCTTGGTCAAGCAGCAGAAAGCGGGCAAAGCCGTCCTGGTGGATCACAAAATCGGTGAACGCGCTGCCAGCCCCGTCGCCGATGGCCGCACCCACCACCAACTCGGGGCCAAAGTGCGCGGCAAGCTGGTCGGCCAGTATTTGCAGATGCGGTGGTTGCGCCAGCATGGCGGCCGACACCAGCTTGGCATGCGCGGCAAACACTGTCAGCCCGGGCAGCCCCGCCAGCCAGCCCGCCGGCAGCAAAGCGGCCACTGGCTCGGAGAATGGCAGCGGGCTCAGCCCGGGTGTGAAAAACGTGAAGCTGGAGAACTCGCCATGGCGCTCCCATTTGAAGCGCAGCGGCCCCAGCGCACCGGCCCATTGGGTGGCGTCGGGCGACGGCGCGGCCACGCCGTACGACGCACACAGCCCGGCAATGTGGCTGCGCTCGGCGGCCCGGGCTTCGGCCTCGATGCGCAGCGCCACATAACTGGCCCGGCTGGGCGCCGTCAACGGCTCGGGCGGCCTGGCATGCACCTCGGCGGCCAGCAGCGCGCGCTCGGGGTGATCGGGGGGCAGCAGGCTGGGCGGCGTCGGCATCGGGCGCAGCTTAAGCCACGCCCGCATGGGCACAGGCCCCGTTTTCCCCCAAGTGTCGCGCCAGGCTTACAGCAGCGGCAGGCCGACGTAGTTCTCGGCCAGCACCGTCATCGCGGCCTGTGAGCTGAACAGGTATTCCAGCTCGGCGCTCTGCATCTTGTGGCCAAAGCTGTCGGTGCCCGGAAACTTGTGCATCAGCGAGGTCAGCCACCACGAAAAGCGCTCGGCCTTCCAGATGCGGGCCAGCGCGCGGGCCGAGTAGTGATCTATCTCGGCCCGGCTGCCGGCGTAAAAACCACGCAGCGCCTGCCACAGGTAGGCCACATCGCTGGCCGCCAGGTTCAGGCCTTTGGCGCCGGTGGGCGGCACGATGTGGCCGGCATCGCCCACCAGAAACAGCGATCCAAAGCGCAGCGGCTCGGCGACAAAACTGCGCAGTGGGGCGATGCTTTTTTCAATAGCCGGCCCGGTGATGAGCTGCGCGGCGGTATCGGCCGGCAAGCGGTTTTTCAGCTCGGTCCAGAACGCATCGTCGGTCCACTTTGCGATCGGGTCATCCACCGGGCATTGCACGTAATACCGGCTGCGCACCTTGCTGCGCTGGCTGCACAGCGCAAAACCACGCTCGTGGTGCACGTAGATCAGCTCGTGCGAGACCGGTGGCACCTCGGCCAGCACGCCCAGCCAGCCAAACGGGTACACCTTCTCGTGCAGGCTGATGGCTGCCGCCGGCACGCTGGCCCGGCACACGCCGTGAAAACCGTCACAGCCGGCGATGTAATCGGCCTGCACCTCGTGCCGCACCCCGTCTTTCAGGTAGCTCACGCTCGGCTGGGCCGTATCGAAACCATGCACCGCCACTTGGTCAGCCTCGTACACGGTGGGCAGGCCGGCGGCGCTGCGGGCCAGCATCAGGTCGCGGGTGACTTCGGTCTGGCCGTACACCATCACCCGTTTGCCGGTCAGGCCCAGCAGGTCGATGCGGTGGCGTTGGCCGCCAAAACACAGCTCCACGCCGTCGTGCGGCAGGCCTTCTTCGTGCAGGCGCTGAGCCACGCCGGCGGTTTCCAGCAGATCCACCGTGGTCTGTTCCAGCACACCGGCGCGGATGCGGCCCAGCACGTAATCGGCGCTGCGCTGCTCGATCACGATGTTGCTGATGCCCGATGTGGCCAGCAACTGGCCCAGCAGCAGGCCCGAGGGGCCGGCGCCGATGATGGCAACCTGGGTTTTCATGCGCTTTGTCTCCGGTGTTTTCAGGGGCCTCCAGCGTAGGGCCGGCGGGCCCCGCACTCAATGGACGGATTGGGCGATCACTTGCACAATTCGAACATGCCTCGCAACACTCCCGTTGGCCCGCTGCCCACCTATGCCCTCTACGGCGAGCCCGGCCGCACCCAGGCCACCGAGGGCTTGCATGTGGAGCGCATCGCCGAGCGCAGCCAGCGCCACGATTGGGAGATACAGCCGCACCGGCACGCGTCGCTGTTTCAAATTCTGCACATCCAGCACGGCGGCGCAAGGGCCTGGCTGGAGACCGGCAGCCTGGACCTGGCCGGCCCCTGCGTGCTGCTGGTGCCGGCGCTGGTGCCGCATGGGTTTGTATTTGCGCCCGATGTGCAGGGCTCGGTGATCACGGTGCTGGAGCCGCATTTGCTGCGCTTGCTGCAAGCTGCCAAACCGCTGGCGGCGCGCTTGATGCAGGCGCTGTCGCTGCAAAACCCGGCGCCGGCAGCGGCGGCCGCGCTGGACCAGGCGGTGGGCTTGTTGCACACGGCTTATGCCGACACCGGTGCCTGGCGTGACTTGGCGCTGGACGCCGCGCTGCTGCACCTGGCCGTGGTGCTGGGTCGCCTGCTGCCCGAGCCGCTGGCCCCCAGCGCCGCCGGCAGCAGCCGCGCGCTGGGCCATGTGCAACGCTACCGCGCGCTGGTTGAAGCGCGCTTTCGTGACCAACCCACGCTGGCCATGCTGGCCCCTGCGCTGGGCATCACGCCGACCCAGTTGAACCGGCTCTGTCACCAGGTGCTGGGCCATTCGGCGCTGGGTGTGCTGCACGGCCGCCTGGTGCTGGAGGCCCAGCGCGACCTGGCCTACACCACGCTGGCCATCAAGCACATCGCGCTCGGCCTGGGCTTTGCCGATGCGGCTTACTTCAGCCGTTTCTTCCAGCGCCAGACCGGGCACACACCCAGCGCCTGGCGGGCGCTGGCGGCGCGTTAGTGCAGTGTTCTAAGCTGTGCAGCACTGAAGAAAACCGATGGATTTGTCGTCC
>JANOBL010000381.1:0-5426 GCA_031411635.1 Betaproteobacteria bacterium | reverse complement strand
ACGCCGCTGGCCTTGACCACCTGCAGGTCACAGGGTGCCAGCAGCCGGGCTTGGCTGATGTCGTGGTCAGGCTGCTCGACCAGCAGATCGGCCAGTGCGGCGATGCGCGGTGCCGTGGGCAGTGTTGCCCGCACGGCGGCCGCGGGATCGTCTTGCGCCAGCAATTGGCTGCAAGTGCCCGCCAGGCGCGACAAATCAAACAACTGGCCTTGATGGCAAGCCACCAGCACCGGGCCCACATCGGGCAGCCAGATACGGCCGATCAGCAGCGCCTGGTCGGCATCGTCGGGCAAGGTGTTTGAGAACGTTGCTGGGGTCATCGTGGTGGTCGCTTTCCGGGAGGGTCAGTAGGTGGCGCGGCCCCCTGACAAATCAAACACCGCGCCGGTGGCAAAACTGCAATCGGCCGAGCATAACCAGGCCACCTGGGCGGCCACCTCATCGGCCTCCAAAAACCGGGCCATCGGGATGCGCGCCAGGACGGCCTGGCGGCGATCTTCGGTCAATTCATCCGCCATCGCGGTCAGCACTGCTGCGGGTGTGATCACGTTGGCCAGTACCCCCGTCAACGCCAGTTCCTTGCCCAGGGTTTTGGTCAGCGCCACCAGGCCGGCTTTGGACGCGGCGTAAGCGGCGGCCTGCGGCATGCCCTCCTTGCCCTGGATCGACGCCACATTGACGATGCGGCCGCGCCACGGCCCGGCGGGATTTTTCAGCAACCACGGCACCAGCACGCGGCAGCAGATAAAGGCGCCGGTGAGGTTGATATCGATCACCCGGCGGAACTGCGCCGTGCTGTGCTGCCAGGTATTGGCCACCGGGCCCAGGATGCCGGCGTTGTTGACCAGCGTGTCGATGTGGCCAAAGTGCTCGGCGGTGGCCCGTGCGGCGGTGGCCACCGCCGCTTCATCGGTGATGTCTACCGCCAACGCCAACAGCCGGTTGCCACCCTGCAAGCCGGCCGCCACCGCGTTGACAGCCTCGGCGCGGGCATCCCACAGCGCCACCGCCGCGCCAGCGTCCAGCAAACGGCGTGCGATGGCCTGGCCAAAGCCGCCGGCACCGCCGGTGAGCACAGCCACGCGGCCGCTGAAGTTGAAAACAACCTGGCCCGCGCCTGGCATCACTTGCCTGCCATCGCCGCGTTGCTGTAGAACTCGATGGCCTTCATATCGGTTTTCAACTCTTGAAACTCACGCGCCAAACGCAGCGTGTTGTCCCAATCGGCCGGGTTCATCCAGCCGATGGGTTGGCTGGCACCACCGTTGGCACGCACCAGGGTCAGCCCGGTCTTGAGCTGCTTCATCGCCAAATCCTTGTCCAGATCGGGCTTGATCCTGGCCAGCGCGGCTATCGCTTCATCGGGGTTTTTCTCGGCATAGGCGATGGCTTTCTGCGTGGCACGGATGAAGCCCTGCACCAGCCTGGGCTGCTTTTCAGCGGTGTCCTTGTGCACATGGATCACCAGACCCAAGGTGTTGGCCCCCACATCGGCATACGCGATATTGGTCACTGCCAGGCCGCGCTGGGCCAGGATCAGCGATTGGTTTTCCAGCCCACCCAGCATTGCGTCCACCCGCTTTTCCAGCATCGCCACCAGCTTGCCGGCGCCGTCCACCCGCACAAACTTGATGGCATCGCCATTCAGCTTGTTGGCCTGCACGATGGCCGGAAAAATCGCCATGCCGGCCTCGCCGGTGGTGGCGGCAACCGTCTTGCCCTCCAGGTCTTTGACGCTCTTGATGTTGGCGTCGGCACGCGAGATCACCGCAAACGGCGATTTGTTCATCACCCCCATCACCGCAACGATGGGCGCGCCCTTGGTGACGCCGGCAATCACGCTGGCGCCGTCGGACAAACCAAAGGTGTCGGATTTGGCGCCGACGATCTGTACCGCCCGGCCCGAGCCCTGGCCCTCGCCGATCGTCAGCTCGATGCCCTCTTCCTTGTAGAAGCCCTTGTCCACACCCAGCGGAAAAAACGAGTGAAAGCCGTAGTACAGCCAGTTCAGCCGCAGCGAGGCTTTTTCTTCGGCAAAGGCCGGCGGGGTGGCAGCCAGCGTGGCCAGCAGGGCCAGCGCCACGGCGCAGGTTTTGAGCAGTTGTTTCATCAAGGTCTCCGGGGGTGGGGATTTCAAAATGACGGCAAGGGTTCAACGATCAATGTGCATTGCCGGCCGGTGCCTGCAGCGCGGGTTGGCGGTGCGACACATGCCAGGGGATGGCCCAGCGCTCCACCAACTCCACCACGCCGTACAGCGCCAGGCCCAGCACGCTGAGCACGATGATGGTGGCAAAGGTCATCGTGGTGTCGAGCGCACCGTTGAACTCCAGCAGCAAAAATCCCAGGCCCTGGTCGGACGCCACAAACTCGGCCACCACCGCCGCGGTGGACGACAGCGCCGCCGCTACCTTGAAGCCGGTGAACAAGGTGGGCATGGCATGCGGCATCTGCACCTTCCAGAAGGTGCGCAAGCGGCTGGCGCCGGTGGAGCGCGCCAAATCCATGATGTCGGCATCGACCGAGCGGAACGCGGTGATGGCACTGACCACCACCGGAAAAAACGACAGCAAAAACACCAGCAACACCTTGGGCATCAGGCCAAAGCCGAACCAGATGATGAACAACGGCGCCACCGCGATCTTGGGGATGATCTGGAAGAACACCAGCAGCGGGTAGACGATGCCCTCGATGCGGCGCGAAAACGCGATGCCCAGCGCAATCAGCACACCCAGCACCACGGCCGCCAGATAGCCCAGCAGCATCGGCTGCACCGTGTAGGCCGCCGCCTTGCCCAGCCGCGGCAGCTTTTGCCACATCGCCACCAGGATGTGGCTGGGCGCCGGCAGGATGTAGGGCTTGATGCCGCTCAGGTGCACCAGCAACTCCCACAGCAGCAAAAAGCCTGCAAAGGTGAGCGCTATGCGCACCGGCTGGGCCCAGCGGCCAAGGCTGTCAAGGTTCATTCAGTGTGTCTCCTGGGGGCGGTGATCGGGTTGACATCCCGGCCTATGCTTGTTAAAGTAACTTCGTTCCAGTAATAATTTTGTTCCACCAAATGCGACTTGTCAAGGGACTGTTGGAGCGCTGCCTGGAGGTGGTGGAGTTGCTGTCGGAAGACCCACAGTGGCGCCGCCTGTCCGACATCGCCAGCGCGCTGGACCTGCAAAAAGGCCCGGCGCACCGCTTGCTGAGCGAGATGTCCACGCTGGGCTGGGTGGAGCAAGACGCCGCCACCGAGCGCTACCGGCTCAGCCTGAAACTTGCGCTGCTGGGCCAGCAATACCTGCGCGGCACGGGCCTGCCAGGCGTGGTGCAGCCGGTGCTGGACGAAGCGGCCCGGCGCTGCCGCGAACTGGTGCGCCTGACTGTGCTGCAAGGCGATGCACTGCACTGGTTTGCCTCGTCGCAAGGCGCGGCGCCGGGGCTGATGTACCAGCCCTCACTCAGCGGCCGGCCGCGTTTGCACACCACTGCCAACGGCAAGGCCTGGCTGGCCAGCCTGGACGACGAAGCCGCCACCCGGCTGGCGCTGCAAGGCGGTCTGGGCCAGGCCGCACTGGGCGGCCCCAGGGCGCTGAGCACCGTGCAGGGCTTGTTGGCCGAGCTGGCGGCCACCCGCGAACGGGGTTATGGCCTGTCGGTGGAAGAAGCCGAATCCGGCGTCAAGGCCATTGCCATCGTGGTGCGCGCAGCCGATGACCAGCGCGTCGTTGGCACGATGAGCATTGCCGGCCCACTGCTGCGCATGGGGCCGGAGCGCGACGCCGATTTCCATGCACTGCTGCAGCAAGCGGCCGGCACGCTGGGCCTGGTCTGGCCGCGCAGCGATGCACCTTTGGCGGACGCCGCCTGAAAAGATCGAAGCAACGGAGATTCCCGCCATGAACGGCATCCAGATCCACGGTGTGACCAAGCGCTACCAGCGCGGCAAGCAGGAAACACTGGCCTTGCAAGAGCTCAACCTCGACATCGCGGCCGGTGAGTTCATCGCCGTGGTGGGCCCGTCGGGCTGCGGCAAATCCACGCTGATGCGCTTGATCGCCGGGCTGCACCCGGTCAGCTCGGGCCGCATCACCGTAGAGGGCCAGGTGGTGAACGGCCCGGTCACCGAGGTCGGCATCGTGTTCCAGAGCCCGGTGCTGCTGGAGTGGCGCAATACGCTGGACAACGTGCTGTTCCAGGCCGATATCCGCGGTCTGCCGGTCAAGGACTACCAGCAGCGTGCGCTGGATTTGCTGCAGCAAGTGGGGTTGCAGGATTTTGCCGGCAGCTACCCGCATGAGTTGTCCGGCGGCATGCGCCAGCGGGCGTCTATTGCACGTGCGCTGCTGCACAACCCACCGCTGCTGCTGATGGACGAGCCGTTTGGCGCGCTGGACGCGCTAACCCGCGAGCAGATGCGGCTGGACCTGGAGCAACTTTGGCTCAGCACCCGCAAGACGGTGGTCTTCATCACCCACAGCGTGGACGAGGCGGTGCTGCTGGCCGACCGGGTGCTGGTGATGGGCCCACGCCCCGGCAAGGTGGTGCGCGAGCTGAAAATCGACTTGCCCCGGGTGCGTGGCCTGGCAGCGCGGCGCGAGCCCAAGTTTTTTGAGTACTGCGACGAGATCAACGAGATCTTTTTCAGCCAGGGTGTGCTGCACCGGTCCGGGCCGGCGGCGCAAGCGGCGGCCTGAACCCGCCATGTCATTGTCCGAAGCCCAGGTTCAAGCGGCGGCGCAGCAGCTATGGCGGTTGCAAAGCAGGCAGCAAACCGGCAACCGGCTGGCAGCGGATTTGCGCCCCGGCACACCGCTTGACGGCTGGCGCATCCAGCAGCAGGTGAGTGCATTGCGCGGCACACCGGTGCGCGGCTGGAAGTGCGCGCTGCCACCGGCCGACCGCTGGGTGGTGGCGGCGCTGCACCAGGTGTGGCCGTCGGGCGCAATGCTGCCAGCGCCGCCCGGCGCCACGCTGCGTATCGAGCCCGAATGGGCGTTTGAGCTGGGCCATGATTTGCCGCCGCGCACGCAACCCTACACACCCGCCGAGGTGGATGCCGCCGTGGGCCGCACCCGGCTGGCGCTGGAGATACTGGCTTGCCGCTACAACGACCCAGCCTTGGCCAGCGGGCCCGAGTTGATGGCCGACAGCCTGTGGCAACACGGCCTAGTGCTGGGCGATGAGATCAACCTGCCGGCTGGCCAGCCCTTGCCCAGCGATTTCATGATCAAGCTGACGGTCGAACGCCAGCCGGTTTTTCACCTGGCAGCGCGCCATCCCGATGGCAATCCCCGGCTGGCCTTGTACTGGCTGGCCGAATTTCTGCGCCAGCAGGGCCTGGGCCTGGTGGCGGGCCAGGTGGTGATCACCGGCTCATTGGCAGGCGTGATAGCCCTGCCCTTCACCCGCAGTGCGCTGCTGGATTTTGGTGGCCTGGG
>JANOBL010000380.1:0-1623 GCA_031411635.1 Betaproteobacteria bacterium | reverse complement strand
ACTGATCTCGGCGCCGGGCACAGGCTGTTCTTCAAACCGTATCAAGCGGGCCTGGCTGCGCTGTTGAAACAGGCGCGCCAGCATCTCGGGCGCCATCTCTCGCTTGGCATGGGCCACGCGCCTGAAATAGCCGCCCGGGCTTTTGTGCACCCACAGGCTGCGCGGCACCGTCACCACCACGATGGGCAACAGCGCGCCACTGGCATCGGGCAGCAGCAGGTGTTCGGTTTGCACGTCCAGCGGTGGCGCCACGCGATCCTGGCAGATGGCGGCGATCCAGTGCTCAACGGTATCGAGCTGGTCGATTGGAATGCCCAGCACGTCCCGGGTCTTGTCGTCCACGCCCAGCAGCAGTTCACCACCCGCCGCGTTGGCCATCGCGGCCATTTCATCGGCCAAACCGTCGGGATGCGGGTTGGACACCTTGCTCGGCCCGCGCAGTTGAACCCGCTTCAACTCTAGCGTCGAATCCTCACCCAGGCGAATGCGTTGCAGCCATTCCTGAACGGTTTTTTTGTCCATCACATCCCGCTGTTCATGGGCCCAGGCTCAGAACATCACCACCGAGCGGATCGACTCACCGCGTTTCATCAGATCAAAACCCTCGTTGATCTGGTCCAGCCGCAGCTTGTGGGTGATCAGGTCGTCGATGTTGAGCTTGCCGTCCATGTACCAATCGACGATCTTGGGCACATCGGTGCGGCCACGCGCGCCGCCAAACGCCGAGCCCTCCCATTTGCGGCCGGTGACAAGCTGGAATGGCCGGGTGCTGATCTCCGCCCCCGCCTCGGCCACGCCGATGATGATGCTGCGGCCCCAGCCCTTGTGGGTGCACTCCAGCGCCTGCCGCATCACCTGGGTATTGCCGATGCACTCAAAGCTGTAGTCGGCACCGCCGTCGGTGAGCTGCAAAACAGCGTCCACCACATTGGGCGCATCTTTCGGGTTGATGAAATGCGTCATGCCGAATTTGCGCGCCATCGATTCACGCGCCGGGTTCAGGTCCACGCCGATGATCTTGTCGGCGCCCACCATCCTGGCGCCCTGGATCACGTTCAGCCCGATGCCGCCCAGGCCGAACACCACCACATTGGCGCCCGCCTCCACCTTGGCGGTGAACAGCACCGCGCCCACGCCGGTGGTGACGCCGCAGCCGATGTAGCAGACCTTGTCGAACGGCGCGTCGGGCCGGATCTTGGCCAGCGCAATGCCCGGCACCACGGTGTGGTTGGCAAAGGTTGAGGTGCCCATGTAGTGCAGCAGGGGTTTGCCGTTGATCGAGAAGCGCGAGCTGCCATCGGGCATCAAGCCCTTGCCTTGTGTAGCTCGGATGGCCTGGCACAAGTTGGTCTTGCGCGACAGGCAAAACTTGCACTGCCGGCACTCGGGCGTGTAGAGCGGGATCACATGGTCGCCAGGTTTCAGCCATGGCACGCCGGCGCCCACGTCCAGCACCACACCCGCGCCCTCGTGGCCCAGGATGGCCGGGAACAGGCCCTCGGGATCAGCGCCCGAGAGCGTGTAGTAATCGGTGTGGCAGATGCCGGTGGCCTTGATCTCAACCAACACCTCGCCGTCGCGTGGGCCGGCCAGGTCCACCTCTTCGATCGTCAGCGGGGCACC
>JANOBL010000379.1:0-12120 GCA_031411635.1 Betaproteobacteria bacterium | reverse complement strand
ACGCCCAACACCTTCTCCATCGCACCGCTGGTGCTGAAGGCGGGCTCGGGCGCGGTGTACGACCCGCTCAATGACTTCACACCCATCATCCTGGCCGGCACGCAATCGCTGTTTGCCGTGGCCACCACCGCCAGTGGCGTCACCAGCATGAAAGACCTGGTGGCTGCAGTGCGCGCCGGCAAGATCAGCACTTATGCCAGCCCCGGCAGTGGCTCGCCGATGCACATCCTGGGCGAGATGTTCAACAAATCGGCCGGCATCAAGATCGACCAGGTGCCATACCGTGGCAGCGGGCCAGCCATTGTCGATCTGGTGGGCGGCCATTTGCCGATGATGTACACCACGCTGGGCCCGGTGGCCCAGCACATCGCGTCCGGCAAGCTGGTGAACCTGGGGGTGGCCGACCCGCAGCGCTCGCCGCTGCAGCCCAATGTGCCCACCTTTGCCGAGGCTGGTTTCAAGGATGCCGAGGTCGGTGCCTGGCAGGGTTTTCTGGGCCCCAAGGGCTTGCCGCCCGACGTGGTGAAGACGCTGAACGGCCACCTCAACGAGATCCTCAAAATGCCCGATGTGCAGGCCCGCATGACGCTGCTGGCCTTGGTGCCGGCCGGCGGCGACCCGGCAGAGCTGACCAAGCTGACGATCGACAACTTCACACGCTACGGCAAGATCATCAAGGAAGCCGGCATCCAGGCCGATTGATTGCGGCGCGCAAGATGCCTGGCGACGAGTTCTGGAACCCGGACGCGCAGCCGGCGATGCCGTTCCAGGCGGCCGAGGATTACGCCCGCACGGTGATGACTTGGGCCCAGGCGCCGCTGCCGGCGGGCGTGCGGGTGCTGCGTGACCTGGCCTACGGGCCGCACCGGCTGCAGCGCTACAACCTGTTTGTGCCGCGTGATCCAGCAGCGGCCGGTGCGCCAGTGCTGGTGTTCTGGCACGGCGGTGGCTGGACCAACGGCTACCGCGACTACACCCGCTTCATGGCGCCGCACATCGTTGCGCTGGGCATGGTGCTGGTGGCGCCGTCGTACCGGCTGGCGCCGGACCACCCACTGCCCTGCGCGCACGAGGATTCGATCGCGCTGCTGGTTGATCTGCAACGGCGTTTGCTGGCGTGCGGCGGCGCGCCAGACCGGCTGTACCTGGCTGGCCATTCCGCTGGTGGGCACCTGGCCGCGCTGGCCGCATTGCGGGTGGCCGACCGGGTGGCCGCCGGCTTGCCGCCAGACGGCGTGAAGGGCTGTTTGCCCATCAGCGGCATCATGGATTTGCACGCAGCCAACCCGGCCCCCGGCAGCCTGGAAGAGCGGGTGTACAGCACGGTCTTGCGTGGCCGCGCGCCCGGCCAGGACACGGTGCA
Organism: Betaproteobacteria bacterium; assembly: GCA_031411635.1. GTDB lineage: Bacteria > Pseudomonadota > Gammaproteobacteria > Burkholderiales > Burkholderiaceae_C > Pseudaquabacterium. The sequence goes on along the minus strand of JANOBL010000379.1, from coordinate 10,757 downwards.
AAGCCCGCTGTTCTGGACCGTTGGCAATACCGTGCCGTTCTGGCTGACCTGGGGCGAGAAGGACAGCCCACGTGTCGTGCAATCCAACCAGCGCTTGCTGGCCATGCTGCAGGCGCAAGCGGCGACCGTGCAGGCGGTGATGCTGCCGGGGCAGGATCATTTCCAGACCCACACCACGCTGCACAGCGCTGCCGACCCCTGGTATGCCCGGCTGGGCGTGCTGGTGGCGTTGACCTCATCCCCATGAAACAGGTGATCGATGTTGGCCTGCCGCCATTGAAGCAGCCGTTTTCGTGGATGGTGCGCAGCGGTGGTGTGTTGTTCACCGCGCATGGCCCGGTGCGGCCCGACGGCAGCATCGACACCGGGCCCATCGAGCAACAAACCCGGGTGACGCTGGGCAACCTGCAACGCGCGGTGCATGCCGCTGGGGCCACGCTGGACGATGTGGCGCAGGTGTTGATCTACATGACCGATGTGGCCGACATGCCGGTGATCGACGCGGTGTACCGCGAGTTTTTTCAAGCGCCCTACCCCAACCGGTCCAGCGCGGGCGTGGCCCTGGTGGTGCCCGGCATGAAGATCGAGATCGTGGCCTACGTGATGGCACCTACTGGCGCCCAGGCGCCAGTGGCCCCCGGCCGGTAAACCGCCCTTCAGCACAAGCCGTGCGCTGTGCGCACCAGGGTGACGGGTTGCCACCCCGCCATTCCAGACTGTCTCCTGCACTTTGATCGCCAGGAGACCCGCTTGAACCCAACATCCGCCCGAACTGCGGTGGCCGCCGCCTGCCTGCTGCTGGCCTTCAGCCCGGCCACCCAGGCCTTCAAGATCGACACCGACAACCCCGAGCTGGCAGCACGCTGGGGCACCACCGTGGGCTACTCGCTGGGCTATCGCACCGGCAAGCCGTCGGCAGCCTTGAGTGCCGGTCTGGAAGCGATGAACTTCAACGACGGCGACCTGAACTTTTCCAAGACCAACCGCCCGATCACGAACCGGCTGGCAGACCGATGCGGTGGCGGGCTCGGGCGTGCGCTGAGCCTGGGCTTGACCGGCCGGAGCAGCCTGAGATATAGTTGCGCACGCAACCAAATCGGCCTGCCGTGCACACCATGAATCCGCTTGCTCCACCGGTCCATCAAACGCCCAAACCCGTGCCGGTGCTCATCGTTGGCGGTGGCCCGGTGGGGCTGAGTTTGGCGGCCTTGCTGGGCCACCACGGTATCGCGGCCTTGGTGGTTGAGGCTGACGCGGGCTATTGCACAGGCAGCCGGGCGATCTGCATCTCGCGCCGCTCGCAAGAGATTCTGGGCTGGGTGGGCGCTGACCAGCCCTTGCGGCAGACAGGGCTGCCCTGGGTGGGTGGGCGCAGCCACTACCGTGAGCAAGAGGTGCTGCACTTCCGGATGCCCAGCGAGCCCAGCGAGCGCTTTGCGCCGATGCTCAACATCCAGCAATACCATGTGGAGGCTTTTGCCCACCAGGCGGCGCAGCGCCAACCGGTGCCAGCCGATGTGCGCTGGGCCACGCGCATGGTGTCATTGCAGCAGCATGGCGCGGGCGTGCTGGCCGAGGTGGAAGATGCAGAGGGCCAGCGCCAAACGATCAGCGCCGACTGGCTGGTAGCCTGCGACGGTGGCCGCAGCACGGTGCGTGATCAGCTCGGCCTGCAACTAAAGGGCATGCAGTACGAGGGGCGTTATGTGATCGTCGACATCGAGCAGGCCAGTGAGCGTGCGGTGGAGCGGCTGGCCTGGTTTGACCCCCCGTCCAACCCCGGCTCCACACTGCTGATGCACCGCCAGCCCGGCAACGTCTGGCGGGTGGACTACCAGGTGCGTGACGACGAAGACCCGGCCGAGGCCGTCAAACCCGAAAACGTGTTGCCGCGCGTGGCCAGCCATTTGCAGATGATTGGCGAGACGGCGCCGTGGAAGCCGCTGTGGATCTCGATCTACAACGCCAAGTGCCTGACGCTGGACGATTACCGCCATGGCCGGGTGCTGTTTGCCGGCGACGCCGCGCACCTGGTGCCGATCTTCGGTGTGCGGGGCCTCAATTCGGGCCTGGATGACGCTGCCAACCTGGCCTGGAAGCTGGCGGCCGTGGTCCAGGGTGTGGCACCCGCGCTGCTGGACAGCTACACCGCCGAGCGCCGCCCGGCCGCGCTGGAAAACATGGCCCATGGCGCCAAGAGCACCGAGTTCATGGCGCCGCCCAATTTTGCGTTCAAGCTGCTGCGCGAGGCGGCGCTGCGGCTGGCCTTGTTAAACCCGGCGGTGCGCTCGCTGATCAACCCGCGCCAATCGGTGCCAGTGGCCTACAGCGGGTCGCCGCTGAACCAGGCCGATGCCGAGCCCTGGTCAGGTGGTGCGCCACCTGGCACCCCGGCGCCCGAGGCGCTGCTGCAAGCGCCGGCCGGGACAGCGCAACAGCACCTGAGCCAGCAGTTCGGCCACGGCTTTGTGCTGCTGTATTTCAGCAACCAGCCCACGCTGCCGGCGGGCTTGCTGGCGTTGCAGGACCAGGCCTTGCTGTGTGTCATCGCGCCCCCCGGATGCGCCGCGCCTTCACAAGCCTGGATCGACGTGAACAGCGAAGCCTGGCAACGCTTTGACGCCAGCGACGGCACGCTCGTGCTGATCCGCCCCGATGCTTATGTGCTGGGGCGCTGGCGGGCGCCGCGATGGGCCGATCTGCGCGCGCTGTTGCAACGCTTTGTGGCCTGAGGAGCATGCAGATGCAAGCCGAAGAACTCGATCTCGCCTACACCGAGCTGTGCCAAGCCCTGGCCCGCGCCGGTGAGCCGCAGGCGCCGCTGTTTCTGGCCACGCTGTGCCTGGCGCTGATTGCGCACCAGCCGGCATCGGCGGGGGTGCTGGCAGCAATCCAGCAGGCCGAGCAGCTCTGTGCGCAAAACCCCTGAGCCGCAGCATGCCCCGCAGTTTTGCGCTGGAACACACGCTCACGCACAGGCTGCACACGCTGCACAAGCTGAGCGACCGCGACAGTGTCGCTGCCTACCTGGCCGATACCGGCCTGCCGCTGGGCGAGGGGCGCTGCCTGGCGGCCGTGGGTGCGTTTGCGCCGCTGTCGGTCAACGATCTGGCCCAGCGTGCCAACCTGGACAAAGGCCAGGCCAGCCGCGCTGCGCAATCGCTGGTCGATCAGCAACTGATCAGCAAGCAGGCCAGCAGCAGCGACGGCCGCGCCGTCGTGCTGAGCCTCACGCCCCAGGGCCTGCAGCGCTGGCAGCGCGTGGTCACTCTGATCGAGCGCCGCAATGACGAGATCTTCGGTTGCCTGAGCGCGGCCGAGCGCAAGCTGCTGGCCAGCATGCTGGACCGCCTGATCGACCATGCGGTCGACCCTGCTATCGACCATAGAAGCGGCCCGGCCGGGCCGGACATGACTCAACGCGCCATCAAGCCGCCGACAGCGGCCCGAAAAAGCCGGTGACCTGGGTCAACTGCCCGGCGCTGTTGACTTGCGCAAAGTCGCAGCCTTCCAGCGCCACCGCGCCGCTGGCGTTGATCAATTGCCAGGCATAGCGCGCCATGCCGTGGTGGGCATCGATGCCACTGCTGCGCCGAAAGTGATGGCCTGGAAACTGCGACAGCAAGGCATCGGCCTGGGCCACGATCTGCGCATGGCCTTGCGCCACCAGCGGCGGATCGATCAAGCGGCCGTCGCTGGCCCACAGGTGCGCGACGGCCTGGGCTCTGCGGCCGGCATCGGGATCGCCATAGGCCTGCAGATAGGCATCGATGAGGGGGTTCAGATCGTCCATCAGCGGCTCCAGTGTTGAGTGAGTGACAAGCCATTCTTGGCGGTCCGATGCCGGTACTCAATGACTTGACAGGTCATCGTTGGCCCACGGCAAAACCACCTGCTGCAGCGTCCGTCCGCCACGATGCGCCTGGTCAGCAAACCTTCGATGTTGCGCATCAGCCGTGCCGGTGGCCGGCTGGTGCTGGTCGGCAGCACGCTGACCGGCCTTCAGCCCGCCAGCGCCCGCCAAACGTCGTAACACGCCCCGATGTCGTGGTAATCCACCTTGCCGGCCGGGCTTTTTTCGCGCGTCAGGTTCAGGTTGTCGGCGGTCAGGATGCGAAACCAGGCGCCCTGTTGGTGATCGACAAAATGCGCCCAGCAATACGACCAGATGCGCTGGTAGTCGTCCCAATAGCGTTGCTGGCCGGTGCGCCTGGCCAGCAGCGCGGCGGCGGCCAGGGATTCGGCTTGCACCCAGTGGTATTTGGCCGGGTCGCAGATGCTGCCGTCGGGCGCAAAACCGTAGTGCAGGCCACCGTTCTGCTTGTCCCAGGCGGTGCTGATCGCCCGGTCGAACAGTGCCACCGCACGCGGTAAATGCCAAGGCCTGGGCAGGTGTTGGTCCAATTGGCACAGCAGCTTGGCCCATTCGGTGAAATGGCCGGGCTGGAAGCCCCAGGGCCGGAAGATGTTGCTGCGGTCGTCGCGGTTGTAGTCCCAGTCCACCGACCAATCGGCACGGTAGTGCTCCCAAATGCCACACCCGCCGCCCCCACCCCCCCCGGCCAGCGCGGCCTGGCGCACCGTGATGTTGTGCGCCAGCAGCTCGGCCCGGTCCAGGTAGCGGGCTTCGCCGGTGGCTTCGAACGCGGTGATCAGCGCCTCGCAGCCGTGCATGTTGGCGTTCTGGCCACGGTAGCTTGACAACACCCAATCCGGACTGGCCTCGTCGGCATACAGCCCGGCGGCGGGGTCGAAGAAGCGGCGTTCGGCCAGGTCGAAGGTGTTTGCCAGCAGGTCCATGGCGCCCGGCACGCCGATGCGGTGGGCGCGTGCCGCCGCCAGCATCACAAACGCCAGGCCGTACATCTGGCGGCTGCGGTCCAGCGCGGTGGCCTGGCCGTTGTCCCAGCGGATCAGCCAATCAAAACCCTCCTGGTCCGGCTGGGCAAAGCCTTGTTCGATGAAACGCAGCGCATGTGCTGTGCGCGGCAGAAATTGCGCCCCGCCGCCCAACTCGTGGGCAATCGCATTGGTGACGACAAAGCGCGTGGCGCTGACCAGGTGCCGGGTCTGGCGGTCGTAAACCCGGCCGTCGTCCAGGTAAAAATGGTAGAAGCCGCCGCTGGCATCCAGCGCCTGCGGGCCGTAAAAGGCCATCACCCACAGCGCATGCTGGCGCAGAAAATCGCGATCCGCAAAGTCGGGTGGTGGTGGGGGTGGTGTGGTCATGCAACAAGCCCTTGGTTCAGCCAGATCAGCCGCTACGGCTTCACCGCCCGCCAAGCCCCGTCCTGCACCCGCAGCACAAAACGCGCCCGGGCATCAAAGCCGAAATGGTCCTTGGCGCTGTAGCGCAGCACACCTTGCGGCACCACCGTCTCGCCCATGGTTTCCAAGGCATCGCGCAACGCAGCGCGGAACTCGGCCGTCCCGGGTTTGGCCTTTTCCAGCGCCAGTGGCACCGCCTTGTCCAGCAACAGCTTGGCGCCCCAGATGTTGGCGGCAAACTGGTTGTAGCTGCCGGCGCCAAACCGGCCTTCGTAAAGCCGGATGAAGTCCAGCGCCACCGGCCGCGACGGGTGGCCCTCGGGCAACTGGTCGGGCAAACCTCCGGGGCCGCTCAAGCCCAGCGTGCCCTCGACATCCTTGCCGCCCATGCGGATCAAATCGGGCGCAATGGCGCTGAAGGTCTGGTAGATGCGGCCGGTGTAGCCGCGCTCCAGCAGCGCTTTTTGCGGCATCAGCGCACCACTGCCCGAGGCCACCACCAGCACCGCGTCGGGCAACGAGGCCACCACCTTCAGCGCCTGCGCGGTCACCGAGCTGTCGGTGCGGCCAAAGCGCTCGCTGGTGGTCAGGCGGATGCCGGCGGCCTGGGCCAGCCGCGTGGTGTCGCGCAGCCAGCTCTCGCCGTAGGAATCGCCATAGCCCAGAAAACCGAAGCTCTTGACGCCCGTGCGCTGCATGTGCTCCACCGTGCCCTCGGCCATCAAGGTGACGCTTTGCGGCAAGCGGAAGGTCCAGCCGTCTTTGCCCTCGGGCAACTCGATCGGTGCCGACGCCAGTTGCACCGTCTTGCTGGCCATCGCCACCTCGGCAATCGCCAACGCGCTGGGTGATGCGGTGGAGCCGATCAGGATGTCGGCCTTGTCTTCTTCGACCAGCCGGCGTGCGTTCTTGCCCGCCAGCGCAGGATCGGTGGCGTCGTCAAGCACGACGATGCGCAGTTTTTCACCGGCGATTTCGGCCGGAAACAACTGCATCGTGTTGCGTGGCGCAATGCCCAATGCCGATGCCGGGCCGGTCTGCGAAAAGCTGACACCGATGACGATTTCGGCACAGGTGCTTGTTGCCAAAACCAGGCCGCCAAGTGCGGCGGCGGTGCAGCGGATCAATCGGTTCATGGTGTCGTCTCCGGGTTGGTTTTTTCTGCCGCCAGCAGCCGGTCCAGCAAGCGCCTGAACTGCACCAGCGCCAGGTCGGCGGCAATCGGTTTCATCGTCGGCACAGCACCGCCGCTGCGCGTGTCCTGGTCGATCAGCCGCTGCTGCGCTTCGATGATGCGTTTGTCTTCGTCAAAGGCCTGGCCCACGCTTTGGTACAGCGCTTCGGTCACGGTGGCATCGTCCAGGCGGAAGTTGTGCGCCTGCATGTAGAAGTAGTGCGTGCTGCGCCCGGTCTCGGGGGTCAGCGCCTGGCAACTGTGCATGCTCAGTGCGCCGTCCAGGTCGTCGTCGGCGGTGTGGTCGGGCTTGACGATGGCGTGCAGCAACAGGATGCCGGGCACCAGAAAGTCATACGTCATGTGGCGGTTCACCGGCCCGCTGAAATTGCCCAGGCGCGCGTGGTACGGCGCCGGCACGGTGTGGCGGATGTCGCGGCTGATGCGCAGGCCCCGTGGCAGCGGCTGCACCACCGGCCGCGCCTGGGCGATCGCGGTGGAGCCGCCCAGGGTTTTTTCGTGCACGTAGCTGAGGTGCGAAAAATCCAGCAGGTTGTCGCAGATCAGCCGGTAGTCGGCCGCAGTGTGCATGTAGCCCGGCCGGTAGCGCCAATCCGGATGCAGCAGCGCCGGGTCGTCGTGGATCAGCGCTGCGTCGGCCTGCGCCGGATCACCCATCCACACCCACACCCAGCGCCCACGCTGCAGCACCGGGTAGCTGCGCACTTGCAGCGCGGGCGGCACGCTGTCCTGGCCCGGCACCTCGACACAGCGGCCATCGGGTGCAAATTTAAGCCCGTGGTACATGCAGCGCACACAGTCGCCCTCTTTGCGGCCCAGCGACAGCGGCGCATGGCGGTGGCAGCAACGGTCGGCCAGTGCGGCGGGGCGGCCGTCGGCCAGGCGGTACAGCAGCAGCGCGTCGCCAATCACCGTGCGCGCCAGCAGCGTGTCGTTCAGCAGCTCATGGTCCCAGGCCGCCACGTACCAGCAATTGCGAATGAACATCGGTGTGTCTCCTGGTTTTGTCGGGTCTGGTCGGGTCGGGTCGGATTGCTGCGCATGCTACGGAGCGCTACCGTATGCAGCAATCGCAAATCCGGCATAGCCAAAATGAAGACGCTGCATACCGAGGGCCTGGACCTGAACTTGCTGATGCTGTTCCACCGGGTCTGGGTGGAGCGCAGCGTCAGCCGGGCTGCCGAGCGGCTGGGCCTGACCCAATCGGCCACCAGCCATGGCCTGGCCCGGCTGCGGCTGCTGTTGGGCGATCCGCTGTTTGTGCGTGCCGGCGGCGCGATGCTGCCCACGCCGCGCGCCACCGCCCTGGCCAGGCCGGTGCAAGAGATGATCGAGCGGCTGGAGCGCGACATCTTTCCCAGCGCGCACTTCGAGGCCGCCAACGCGCAGCGCGAGTTTTCGATCGCGCTGTCAGACCTGGGCGAGATCGTCACGCTGCCGTATTTGCTGCAGGAGTTTGCCCAGCGTGCGCCGTGGTGCACCTTGCGCAGCACGCGCTTGCCCAACAGCGCGATCGAGGATGCGCTGGAAACCGGCGCGATCGAGTTTGCGATGGGCAATGTGTTTGAGCCCAAGCGCAACTGCTTCCAGCAGACGCTGTACACCCATGACTACCGGGTGATCGCCTGGACCGGCCATCCCCGGCTTGGCAAAGTGGCGGGTAAACGCCTGAGCCTGGCGCAATACCAGCAAGAGCGGCACCTGGTGGCCGAGGTGGGATCGGAAGATCATTTGCGCCGGCATGGCTTGCAGCCGCGTGGCCTGCAACGCACGGTGGCGGCCACCGTGGGCGGCCTGCTGTCACTGCCCTGGCTGCTGCCCGAGACCGAGCTGATCGCCACCGTGCCCAGCCACCTGGCCCAGGTGGCCTGCGGGCGGTTTGCGCTGCAGCAATTTGCGCTGCCGTTGGCGGTGCCGCCGTATGCGATCAAAACCTACTGGCATGCCCGCATGCACAGCGACCCCGGCCACCGCTGGTTCCGCGAAACCGCTTACGAGCTGCTGCGGCATTACCCCGAATGGCAATGGCCGCCGGACAGCCCGCAGCCGGCGCTGCGGCCGCGTGCCGCCAGCACGGATTGAGCCTCGATCTCAGCGCGGCGTGCGCCCACCCCGGTCCACCGCCAGGTAGTTGCCCACCATCAGTTGCACATGCCGGCCCATCGCATCGAAGGCCGAGCGCTGGCACAGCTCGGTTTTTCGCCCACACTGGTGGACTACCTGCCCTGTTACCGCACCACGGCCGGCACCGGCAACGCGATGGGCTTTATGCACTGGCTGCCTCAGAGGGTGTTGACGAAATGAATGACACCCGCGTGAGGCCGCAAAGTGGGTCAAATCTAGGCGCAAAGCGCAGACGGGCTGCAGGCCCGGCGAGCATTTGCAACGACGAGTTGGCCCACTTTGGAGCCTCACCCTTCGGGCCGAGGCTGCCCAGGGCGCTGGGCGGCGTTGCACCGCTTGCCCAGGCGCAAGCCTGGGCTGCGCAACGCGCCTACCCCAGCACCCTGGGCAGCCCCGGCGCGGGTGCCATTCATTTCGTCAACACTCTCTCAGCAAGGAACCTGACCATGATGGCTACCACCCACACCCCCGTACAGCGTTTGCGCCGGCTCGATGCCTGCGCCGTCTCCGACGCGCTGGACCGGCTCAAGCTCAATGGCCAGGTCAGCGGCGTACCGCAGCGGGCCGGTAGCGCAGCGCGCATTGCCGGGCGCATCGTCACGCTGAAGCTGCATGTGGGCGCCCCGCCGCCCGGCCCACCGCGCCACCTGGGCACTTTGGCGGTGGAAACCGCCGGCCCGGATGACGTGATCGTCGTGGAGCAACGCACTGGGCTGGATGCCGGCTGCTGGGGTGGCCTGCTGACCCTGGGCGCCAAGCTGCGGGGTGTGGCGGGTGTGCTGGCCGATGGCCCGGTGCGCGACATCGACGAAGCGCGGCAATACGACTTTCCGGTGTTCAGCAGCGCGTTGACCGCCATCACCGCACGTGGCCGGCTGGCCGAAGCCGGCACCAACGTGGTGATCACGCCCTGGGGCATCACCGTGCACCCGGGCGACTATGTGATTGCCGATGCCAGCGCGCTGGTCTTCATCGCCGCCGCCCGGATCGATGCCGTGCTGGACGCTGCCGAGGCCATCGTGGCCAAGGAAGCCGCAATGGCCAAGGCGCTGCAAGCCGGCGCCCCGATCAGCGTGGTGATGGCGGGCAATTACGAAAACATGCTGCAAGGCTGAACCGAGGACAACCATGACGACTACAGACGACAGCAACGTGCAACGCGCCGCCAGGCTTGACACCGCCAGCCTCAGCGATGCGATGGACAAACTCGGCATTGCCGGCCAGTGCTACCGCATCCAGGCCCGCGACCCCGGTTTTCGCATGGCCGGGCGGGCTTTCACGATCCTGTACGGCCCGGCCGGCAACCCCCCCGGCACCGTGGGCGACTACATCGATGACGTGCCGCCCGGCGCGGTGATCGTGCTGGACAACGGTGGCCGCGACACCGTCACCGTGTGGGGCGACATCCTCACCGAGGTGGCCCACCGGCGCAAAATTGCCGGCACCTTGATCGACGGCGTGTGCCGCGACACCGCCTTGTGCCGTGAACTGGGCTACCCGGTGTTCAGCCGCGGCCACTGGATGCGCACCGGCAAAGACCGGGTGCAGGTGGAGGGCACCAACGTGCCGGTGACGATTGGCGATGTGCGGGTGGCGCCGGGTGACCTGGTGCGCGGTGACGCCGACGGTGTGGTGGTGCTGCCCAGCGCGCAAGAAGCGGCGGTGCTGGACGCCGCCGAGGCCATCGAGGCGGCCGAGAACCGCATCCGCGCGGCAGTGCGTGCCGGCATGCGGCTGGACGAGGCGCGCCGCCAGTTTCGCTACCACCAGCTTCAAACCCGCGAACTGCCCGGCGAACGCGGTTTTGGCGAAACCTGAGGCCAAGCCCGTGACCATAGACACCGACCAGCTCAACGCCGGCTTTGACTGCCGCTTCAGCCACAGCGTGGACGTGGGCAAGCACGCGATCCTGTTTGGCGAGATCCAGGCGTTGCGGCTGCGGCCGGTGGATGCCAAGCCGCTGCTGTTTCGCGGTGGCAGCTACGGCAGCACCACATTGATGCAAGCCGCCGCTGGCACCGATTTGCTGTGGATGCCAACCTGGGATCCCTGCGCCTCGTTCTGAGCTGGCGGCCAACCGACCGCTCGCGCGGGGCGATCAAGCCTCGCCCAGCAACTCCCCCAGCCGCCGGTGCAAATCCCGCAGCAGTGCCGGCGCCACCACCAGCGG
>JANOBL010000378.1:0-2193 GCA_031411635.1 Betaproteobacteria bacterium | reverse complement strand
CGCTTCGATCAGGTTGTAGAACGACAGCAGCGGCGGCTTAACGCAGGCCGGCTGGATCAGGGCCGAGAAGTGCGCTGGTCCTTCGGCCACCGGGTAGCTGCGGCCCACCGTCCAAGCGCGCAATGTGGCCTGCGGCAGCTTCAGGTAGCGCGCAGCCTCCGCCAGGGCATAGGCGGGCTGGTGGCGGATGTCGGTCGGGTCGAAGGCGGGCATGGCAGAAGTCGAAACTGCATTGTCGGTCGTACCGGCGCCACGCGCCACACCACGTGCCAATCCGTCGCCGATGCGATCATCCAGGGCATGAACAACGACTACAGCAGCCTCGTCTCCAAGGTCTGGAACTTCGCCCACATCCTGCGCGACCAGGGCATAGGCTACGGCGATTATGTCGAGCAGATCACCTACCTGCTGTTCCTGAAGATGGACCAGGAACGCACCGAGTTGCTGGACGAGCCCTCGATCATCCCGGCGGCGTGGCGCTGGGACCAGCTTGGGCCGCTGTCGGGCGACGATCTGGAGATCCAGTACCGCCACACGCTGGAGGCGCTGGCCAAGGCCAAGGGCATGATCGGCGTGATCTTCCGCAAGGCACAGAACAAGCTCACCGACCCGGCCAAGCTCAGGCGCGTGGTCTCGCTGATCGACGCCGAAACCTGGATCGGCATCGGTGTGGACGTGAAGGGCACGATCTACGAGGGCTTGCTGGAGAAGAACGCGGCCGAGGTGAAGTCCGGCGCCGGCCAGTACTTCACGCCACGGCCGTTGATCAACGCGATGGTGGAACTGGTGGACCCGCGCATCGGCGAGACGGTGCACGACCCGGCATGCGGCACCGGTGGCTTTCTGCTGTCGGCCTACGACCACCTGCGCCAGCAACCGGGCGCGCAGGACCGCAGCAACCAGCGCAAGCTGCGCGAACAGACGCTGAGCGGCGTGGACATCGTGGACGAGGTGGTACGCCTGTGCGCGATGAACATGTACCTGCATGGCATCGGTAACGGCGACAGCCCGATCACCTCGGCCGACGCGCTGGCCGGTGACCCGGGCCAGCGCTTCAAGGTCGTGCTGACCAACCCGCCCTTCGGCAAGAAAAGCAGCTACCGGGTGATCGGCGAAGACGGCGCGGTGCAGACCGAGCAGGAGAGCTACGAGCGCGGGGACTTCAAGTTCACCACCTCGAACAAGCAGCTCAACTTCATGCAGCACATCCTGACCATCATGGACAGCGGTGGCCGCGCAGGCGTAGTGCTGCCCGACACCGTGCTGTTCGAGGCCGGCAGCGCGGGCGAGGGCATCCGCCGCCGGCTGCTGACGCAGTTCGACTTCCACAGCCTGCTGCGCCTGCCCACCGGCATCTTCTACAAGCAGGGCGTGAAGGCCAACGTGCTGTTTTTCGACAAGCACGCGCCGCGCGCCGATGGCAAGCCGAATACCCAGGCGCTGTGGGTCTACGACTTCCGCACCAACAAGAATTTCACGTTGAAGAAGAACCCGCTGCAGCGCAGCGACCTGGACGACTTTGTGGCCTGCTACCGCGCCGGCCGCATGGACCAGCGCCAGGAGGCCGAGCGCTTCAGGCGCTTCGGCGTGGACGAACTGCTCAAGCGCGACAAGCTCAACCTCGACATCTTCTGGCTCAAGGACGACAGCCTGGACGATGTGGACAGCCTGCCGCCGCCGGACGAGATCGCGGCGGCAATTGTCGAGAACCTGCAGGCGGCGCTGGAGGCGTTTCAGTCGGTGGCCGACGAGTTGGCGGCGCCCGCGCCTGCAGCGGCTTGACAAGCGGAATGACAAACGGCGAGGTCGTACTTTCAAGCGATCTGCGAATTCCGTTGGATCGTGCTGGCCGCGGCTTTATTTCCCAATACAAAACTTGCCAAAAATCTCGCCCAGCAGATCGTCCGGCGTGAACACCCCGGTGATCTCGCTCAGCGCATCGTGCGCCAGGCGCAGCTCTTCGGCAAACAAATCCAGCGCGGCGTCACTGACGGCTGCATGCTCACGCGCCAGTTGCAGATGGGCAGCCGTGCGCTGCAAGGCCAGCAGATGGCGCTTGCGGGCTATGAAAACACCTTCGGCGTTGGCTTGCCAGCCGGCGCGCTGCAGCAAGGTCTTGCGCAGCGCCGCCAGGCCGGCACCGGTGCGGGCCGACAGCACGATGTGATCGGCCGGCGGCACCACGAGTCTCAG
>JANOBL010000377.1:0-3783 GCA_031411635.1 Betaproteobacteria bacterium | reverse complement strand
GCTGGCGGTGCTGGCCTTTGTGCTGATCGGCCTGGGCGTGGGCGCGGCCGGCACCTCGCTGCTGGTGTTGCTGGCACGCCGGGTGGCCGCACCGCGCCGCGCGGCCGCGGCTACCACGGTGTGGCTGATGATGATCTTCGGCTTTGCGCTGACCGCCGGCATCAGCGGCAAGCTGCTGGACCCGTACTCGCCCGAGCGATTGTTGATGGTTTCGGGCGGGGTTTGTGGCATCGCGCTGCTGGGGACGTTGCTGGCGCTGTGGCGGCTGGAGACGCCTGAAGCCGGCAGCAGCCAAGCCGAGCCACCAGCAGCCCGGCCAGACTTTCGCGCCGCCCTGCGCCAGGTCTGGGCCGAGCCGGATGCACGCCGCTTCACGATCTTTGTGTTTGTCTCGATGCTGGCCTACAGCGCGCAAGACCTGATCCTGGAGCCGTTTGCCGGCACCGTGCATGGCTACACACCGGGCCAATCCACCCAGCTTTCCGGCGCCCAGCATGGCGGCGTGCTGGTGGGCATGTTGATGGCGGCGTTTGCCGGCCGCCGCCTGGCCGGCCGCGCCACCGGATCGCTGCGCACCTGGACGGTGTGCGGCTGCATCGCATCGGCGCTGGCGATGGCCGGGCTGGTGGCCGCCGGGCTGGTGGGCCCGGCCTGGCCGTTCAAGGCCAATGTGGTGTTGCTGGGCGTGGCCAACGGCGCATTTTCGATCGCCGCGATCGGCTCGATGATGGCGCTGGCTGGCCAGGGCGCCAGTGGCCGCGAGGGCTTGCGCATGGGGCTGTGGGGCGCGGCCCAGGCCGTGGCGTTTGGGCTGGGCGGTTTGATCGGCGCGGTGGCCAGCGACGTGGCGCGGCGCTTGATCGCGGCGCCGGGACCGGCCTATGCGGTGGTGTTTGCCGCCGAGGGTTTGTTGTTCCTGCTGGCCGCTGGCCTGGCCTGGAAGGTGACCGTACCGATGCCGGCCAGCAGCCGAAGCACTCTGCCCAAGCCCACGCCAACGCGCCAAACGCTGGGCGCTTCACCCGACCTGGGAGCCGCCACATGAGCTCAGAACAAAGCAACCACAGCGCGATGGAAAGCTTTGACGCCGTGGTGGTGGGCGGTGGCCCGGCCGGCGCCACCGCCGCCGAAACCTTGGCCCGCCAGGGCCGCAAAGTGCTGCTGCTGGACCGCGCCGGCCGCATCAAGCCCTGCGGCGGCGCGATCCCACCGCGGCTGATCAAGGATTTTGCGATTCCCGATTCACTGCTGGTGGCCAAGGCCAGCTCGGCGCGCATGGTGTCGCCGGCCAATGTCAATGTCGACATTCCGATCGAAGGTGGTTTTGTCGGCATGGTGGACCGCGTTTTTTTTGACGAATGGCTGCGTGAGCGCGCCGCCCACCACGGTGCCGAACGCCGCAACGGCCGCTTTGCGCAGCTCAGCCGCGATGCCGGTGGCAACGCAGTGCTGAGTTACCACGAGGGCCACGACGGCCCGCTGGTGACGGTGCGTACCCGGGCGGTGATCGGCGCCGACGGTGCCCGCTCGCTGGTGGCGCAGCAGGCGATCCCTGAAGCCTTGAGCCGCTCCAGCGTATTTGCCTACCACGAGATCATCGCGCTGCCCGACACCCCACCGGCCGGCTACGACGCCAGCCGCTGCGACGTGGTGTACCGGGGCACGCTGTCGCCCGACTTTTACGGCTGGGTGTTTCCGCATGGCAAAACCTTGTCGATCGGCACCGGCAGCGCCGACAAGGGTTTTTCGCAGCGCACGGCGGTGGCCACGCTGCGCCAGGCGGTGGGCCTGGCCGGCGCCACCACGGTGCGCCGCGAGGGTGCGCCGCTGCCGATGAAGCCGCTGCCACGCTGGGACAACGGCCGCGACGTGGTGCTGGCCGGTGATGCGGCCGGCGTGGTGGCACCGGCTTCGGGCGAAGGCATTTACTACGCGATGGTCAGTGGCCAGCACGCCGCCAATGCGGTGCAAGCGCTGCTGGCCGGTGCGCCTGCACGCTGCCTGAAACAGGCGCGCAAGCAGTTCATGCGCGAGCATGGCCGCGTCTTTTTGGTGCTGGGCATCATGCAGCGCTTCTGGTATTCATCCGACAAGCGGCGGGAGCGCTTCGTCAGCATCTGCCGCGACAAGGATGTGCAGCAGCTCACCTTCGACGCCTACATGAACAAGCGCCTGGTGCGCAGCAAGCCGATGGCCCATGTGCGCATCTTCTTCAAGGATATGGCCCATTTGCTGGGCCTGGCGCGGGTGTGATGCCAAGACTGGACGGCATGGGCTGGCTGATCGATCTGCTGATCGCCGGCATGCTGCTGGAGGCGGCCGCGCTGTGGGCCTGGCGCAGGCGCACCGGCCAGGGCATTGCGCTGCGGTCGCTGCTGCCAACGCTGCTGGCCGGGCTGGGCCTGGTGCTGGCCTTGCGCGCGGTGCTGGCGGGGGCCGGCTGGGCCTGGGTGGGCGCGGCCTTGCTGCTGGCCGGGCTGGCGCATGCCGATGATTTGCGGCAGCGCTGGCTTGCTCCTTCCCCCTCCCAGGGGGAAGGTTGGGATGGGGGTCAAGATGCCAGGGTCGTCGCAGTTTCGACCCCCACCCCAACCCTCCCCCTTGCAGGGGGAGGGAGCTAAATCGCCGCGCTGTAAAAGCCCTCAAAGCGCTGCCGCAGCTCGCGCTTCAGCAGCTTGCCACTCGGGTTCTTGGGCAGCGCATCGACAAACACCACGCCTTTGGGCGTCTTGAAGTGCGCCAGTTGCGCGGCGCAATGGGCGATCACCGCTGCCTCGTCCAGCACCACCCCAGGCTTGGCCACCACCACCGCGGTCACCGCCTCGATCCAGCGCCCGTGTGGCAAGCCAATCACTGCCACCTCGCTGATCCCGGCCAGCCGGTACAAGGCCTCCTCCACCTCGCGGCTGGCGACGTTTTCGCCACCGGTCTTGATCATGTCCTTCTTGCGATCGACCACGCTGATGTAGCCCTCGGCGTCGACCGTGCCCAGGTCACCCGAGTGAAACCAGCCGCCCTCAAACGCCGCGGCGGTGCGCTCGTTGTCGTGAAAGTAACCCAGCAGCAACTGCGGTGAGCGGTGCACGATCTCGCCAATCTCACCCGGCGCCACATCGGCCATCGCGTCATCCACCACCCGGGTTTCCACATTGATCGCCGGCCGCCCGGCCGAGCCCGGTTTGCGCAACTGGTCTTCGGGCTTCAGCACCGTGGCCAGCGGCGCAATCTCGGTCTGGCCGTAAAAATTCCACAGCCGGATGTTGGGCAAACGGGCAATCAACTCCTGCATCACCGCCACCGGCATGATCGACGCGCCGTAATAGCCTTTGCGCAGGCCGGACAGGTCGCACTGCTCAAACAGCGGTGAGCGCAGCATGCCTATCCACACCGTGGGCGGCGCAAAAAACTGGCTGATGTGGTGCTGGGCGATCAGCGGCAGCAGGTTCTCGGGCGTGGGCTTGGCGGTGATGATGCTGGTGCTGCCCAGGTAGACGCTGGGGCCCAGAAACACATCGAGCTGGGCGCAGTGGTACAGCGGCAGCGAGTGCAGCACCACATCGGTCTCGGCCATCTCGCCCTCGATGATGCAGCTCACGTATTGGTCGATCACCGCGCCGTGCGTCAGCATCGCGCCCTTGGGCAGGCTCTCGGTGCCGCTGGTGTAGACGATTTGCAGCAAATGGTGGCTGTTGAATTCGGGCTCGGGGCAGGGGTGAATGGCCAGATCGGTGGCGGCCAGCGCATCGAAGTTCAAACAATCGGCCGGGCAGGTGTTGGCAAATT
>JANOBL010000376.1:0-1986 GCA_031411635.1 Betaproteobacteria bacterium | reverse complement strand
GGTGCAGACCTTCACCACCGGCATCTACCGCGCCTGGTTTGCGCTGGGCGACCGGGTGGCCGCCGCGCAGCTTGCGCTGGTGCTGCTGGGTTTTGTCGCGCTGGTGCTGTTGACCGAGCGTGCCAGCCGGCGCGGCCGGCGTTTTGCCGAAACCGGCCAGCGCCGCAACCCCAGCCCGCGCCAGGCGCTGACCGGTGGCCGGGCTTGGTTGGCGGTGGCCGCCTGCACATTGCCGCTGGCCGGAGGCTTTGTGCTGCCGGCCGCCTTGCTGCTGCGCATGGCGCTGACCGACGGCGATGCCCAATTTGGCCTGCGCTTCTTCACGTTGGCTGGCCACAGCGTGCTGCTGGCCGGGCTGACCGCACTGCTGGCGGTGGCGTTGGCGCTGCTGATCGGCTACGCCGCGCGGGTGCACCGCGGTGCGGCAATGCGCTGGGCCCACCGGGTGGCCGGGCTGGGTTATGCACTGCCGGGATCGGTGATCGCGGTGGGCGTGCTGATCCCGGTGACCCGGCTGGACCATGCACTGGCCGGGCTGCTGCAGCAGGTGTTTGGCTGGCAGCCCGGGCTGATTTTTACCGGTGGCATTGCGGCGTTGGTCTACGCGTGTCTGGTGCGTTATCTGACTGCCGCGATGCAGGCGGTGGAGGCCGGCCTGGCGCGCATCACGCCCAACATGGACAACGCCGCACGCTGCCTGGGCCACAGCCCCGTGATGACCTTGCGGCATGTGCATTTGCCGCTGTTGCGTGGCAGCGCGCTGACGGCGGGGCTGTTGGTTTTCATCGATGTGATGAAAGAGCTGCCGGCCACCTTGGTGATGCGGCCGTTCAACTTCGACACGCTGGCGACGCAGGCCTATACGCTGGCGGCCGACGAGCGTTTGTCAGAAGCCTCGACCGCCGCGCTGGCGATCGTCGTGGTGGGGCTGCTGCCGATGGTGGTGATCTGCCGGCAGATCGCGCGCGGGCAGGCGGTGAGTGCGAGTTGAGCGGCCTCACTTCCACCCCGCCCGGTCAAAAACCTTCTGCGCTGCCACCGTGGTCTTGGCCAACTCACCGATCGGCAACGCGTCGGGCTTGAACGTGCCCAAAGACGCCAACACCGGATTGGCCCGCACACTGCCCTTGACCACCGGCCACTCGTTGTTGCCGTTGGCAAAGTAGGCTTGCGCTTCGTCGCCGGCCAGGTATTCCATGAACTTGACCGCCGCCTCGCGATTCGGCGCGTGCTTCAGCACCCCGGCGCCCGAGATGTTGATGTGCGTGCCCCAACTCGCCTGGTTGGGCCAGACGATGCCCACCGCGTTCATCGCCGCCTGATCGTCGGGCCGGGTGCTGCGCATCAAACGCACCAGGTAGTAGGTGTTGGAGATCGTCACACCGCATTCACCGGCGGCCACCGCCTTGATCTGGTCGGTGTCGCCACCTTGCGGCGCACGCGCAAAATTGGCCACCAGGCCACGCGCCCAGGCCTCGGTTTTGGCCTCGCCCTCGTGCGCGATCACCGCCGCACCCAGCGACAGGTTGTACGGGTGGTTGCCCGAGCGCACACACACCTGGCCCTTCAGCGCCGGTGCCGCCAAGTCGGCATAACTCTGCACCTGCTCACGCTTGACGGCGATCTTGTTGAACACGATCACCCGGGCCCGGGTGGAAAAGGCCACCCAGTTGGGCGTGCGCAGGCCGGCCGGGATGCGCTCGTCCAGCAGCGTGCTCTTGATCGGCTGGAACAGCCCCAGGCTGTCGGCCACCTCCAGCCGCGCCGCGTCCACCGTGATCAGGATGTCGGCCGGGCTAGCGGCGCCCTCGTTGCGGATGCGCTCCACCAGCTCTTCTTCCTTGCCGTCCAGCCGGTTGATCTTGATGCCGGTGGCCTTGGTGAAGTTGGCGTACAGCGCTTCGTCGGTCTGGTAGTGACGCGCCGAGTACAGGTTGAGCACGGCGGATTGGGCCAGCGCCTGGGTGGGCACCAAACCGAGGCCGG